>DAOVNV010000128.1 GCA_030630015.1 Desulfuromonadales bacterium
ACCCGGCGTGGTTTCCGGCTTCAACAGGGTATGATCAATGTACGAGGCAGGGTTAAGCACTCCGAAGATTTCCTCTTACAGCTTATAGCTTGCAGCTTACAGCTTACAGCTGATTATAGAACCTGAGCTCCAGCATGCGTTCAGGTTCTATAATCAGCATTGATGCGAACATAGTCATAGGTCAGGTCGGACGTGTAGTAGTAGGCGCTGCCCTGGCCCAAACCAAGATCGACTGTCACGGTGAATTCTTGCTTCTTCAGGATTTCCGTAGCAAGAACTTCCTGGTCGGATCCAAGCCCCAGGCCCTTTTCGACCATGGGAATATCATCAAACAGGATCCGCACCCGATCCGGGTCGACATCGGCACCTGAATAACCAACCGCAGCAATAATCCTGCCCCAGTTGGCATCTTCACCGAAGAACGCTGTCTTGACCAGTGCCGAGGTTGCCACGCTCCGCGCGGCGAGCATGGCGTCATCGTTGTTTGCGGCTCCGTCAATCTGTATCCTGACAAGCTTGGTGGCTCCCTCACCATCCCTGACAATCATTTTAGCCAGATCCAGAAGAATTTCCCTCAGGGCTTTAGAAAAAGCGTCGGCTGAGGCGCTGCCTGCAGCAATTTCCTGATTGCCAGCCTCACCATTCGCCAGAATCAGGGCCATATCATTGGTCGAAGTATCCCGATCAACGGTAATCCGGTTGAAGGAGTGTCCCACGGCATCGCGCAGGGACTGGTCCAGAAACTGACTTGCCACGCAGGCATCGGTCACGACAAAGGCAAGCATGGTTGCCATATCCGGATGGATCATGCCGGCACCCTTGGCCAATCCGAGCAAGCGGCATTCCCGACCATCGGCGACAATCGTCCTGGAGCTCACCTTCGGAAAGGAATCGGTTGTCATTATTGCCTCTGCAACCGCCTCGGCCGAGCCGTCGCCGAGTTCCTCGGCAAGCAGGGGGATTTGCTCGGCAAAGATTGCCATGGGCAGGGGGACGCCGATGACCCCGGTCGACGAGACGGCAATCAGCTGTTCGGGGATATCCAGAGACCGGGACAAAATTTTGCCGCAATCCAGGGCATCCTGCAGGCCACGCTCTCCGGTACAGGCATTGGCATTGGCGCTGTTAATCAGCACAGCCTGACACAGGCCCTCGCTGATCCGCGGAGCGCTGACCTGCACGGGGGCGGCGACGACCTTGTTGCGGGTAAAGACTCCTGCACAATTTGCCGGGGTCTCCGAAAAAATCAGCCCGAAATCGAGTTTGCCCGCTTTTTTAAGGCCACCGGCCCGGGCAGAGAAACGAAACCCCTGTGGCACAATAATCGGCATATTATTCATTGAACTTTGTCCTCGTAGTCGGCAACAAAACCCCGAAGGATGTTCCTTCTTCGGAAGTCGCTTCCAGAAAAACCCGGCCTCCCATCTGGTGAAGAATGGCCCGACAGATCGTCAGGCTAATCCCGACGATACCAGCATTCTTCTTCGGTGAGTTGAGCTCTCCCCGGTCTCGCTGCAGGAAGTCTTCGGTATACTCAGCTGGAAAAGCCTGTCCCTGGTTGGCTATGGAAAGGTAAACTTGCGGATGGCCGTCTTCACTGGAGTTTTCTGCACTGATCCGGATGGTTCCACCGCAACGGTTGTACTTCACGGCATTATCAAGCAGGGCGTCGAGCAGCAGGCCGACCTTGTCACGATCCCCCCAGACCGGCAGGAGCTCATCAGGTAGGGAGATTTCTAGATCAAGGTCCATTTCCGCCATGGCCACCTCGAACTTTTGACAGGAATCTTCAATGCAGGTCGTCAGATCCAACTCCTCCCAGTGCCAGCCTTCGTTTCCAGAATCAATGGAAAACAGGCGCAGCATGCCGCTCAGCAGTTCATCCAAACGGATCGCATCACCATGAATTTTTTCAAGGAACTCTCTGAGTTTTGCCGGTTCCAGCTGATCGAACTGCTCAACCATCAGATCAGCAAAACCCAGTATTGTGGTCAGCGGCGTCTTGAGCTCGTGGGAGAGACTGCAGACAAACCGGTTGCGATCATTATGGAAGGTCAGCAGATCACTGTGAATACGTTGGAGCTCCTCGCTCTGCCACCGCAGACGATCCACCAGTTTGAAATTCTCGATAGCCAGAGATGTCTGATGGGCAATTGTTTGCAGCAACTCCAGGTCGGAACCGACAAAAGTCTCGCCGTTGACCTTATTGTTGACGTTCAGGACCCCGAGCACCCTGCCGTGACAAGCAATCGGCACCGACAGGAGCGACCCGGTCCGATACCTTCCCGCATACTCTTTCGGGACAAACCGGCCGTCTGCGGCCAGGTCATCAATCAGCACCGCCTCACCACTAGCCAGAACCTGCCCGGCGACACCTTCTGCGCGGGGAATTCGAACCTCGTCAACGACATTGGCGGGCAAACCGGCAGCAGCACAAATCTGGAGATTTCCCTCATCATCCGTCATCATCAGGGACACAATCTCGACCTGAAGGGCTTCACGAATCAGTGAAGTCACCCGCCCGAACAAGCTCTCCAGATCGCCGACGCCTCTGGTCGTGTCACTGATCGATTTAAGCAGTACAAGTTCGTCCAGGGTGCGCTGTGCTGATTTCTGGAGCCCAACAGCGTTCTTGCGGGACCGAGCGCGGTCCTGGAGCCTGCCCAGAACCTGGCAGACCTCGGTCGAAGTAACAGGCTGAATGAGAACATCGGCTGCCCCGTTCCGGAAGGCATTGAGGGCCAGGGCAACGTCTTCACTGGCTACTACCATAACAATTGCCAGGTCAGGGTGAACCCGCTGCAACTGCTTCTGGAAACCGAAACAACCGGGCTCTACCTCGACCAGATCACAGAATGCTACTTCTATTTTATTGCGTGACACGAGATCCGGCGCACGATGGATTTCAGCTGCCGGCAGGGAGTGTGCCGGGATACCGGGCAGTGACTGCCTGATAATATCCAGGCTGCCCACTTGCTGTTCAAGCAGCAGAAGGGAAATCGTTTCGGCACTGAGGTGATTTTCGTTCACTGACTTCCTCAATGGCTCTGCGCCGGCATTAAGCCCCGCAGCATTTCTTGTATTTTTTGCCGCTGCCGCAGGGGCAGGGGTCGTTGCGCCCGATCTTGTCGGCATCACGCTTGGCCGGAGCGGCAGCCTTCGCGGCCGGACCGCCCTGCCGGGCAAGCGCCTGGCGCTGGCGGCGCTGTTCCTCTTCCATCTGCGACACTTCATCTTCTCGCGCCAGTTGGACCCTGAACAGCTTGTTGAGAACTTCCTGCCGGATCCGTCCCATCATTTCCATAAAAAGATTATAGGCTTCGCGCTTATACTCTTCCTTCGGGTTCTTCTGCGCGTAGGCCCGCATGCCGATCCCTTCCTTCAGATGATCAATCGAAAGGAGGTGGTCTTTCCACTGTAGGTCAATGGTCTGCAGCAACAGGACTTTCATCAGGTGTTCCATGACCGGCGGGGTGAACGCTTCGGTTTTTGCACCCAGATGCTGATGAACCTGTTCTTTCAAGGTCTCGGTCAGGGTCTCCGGCTTGAGCCCGACGGTATCAGGTGCCGGAAGTTCCGCCATGAAATTGAACTGGTTGAAGAAATCGTTCGCCAGGCTTTCCCAGTTCCATTCGGCAGGCGGCGTTTTGTCCGGGCAGAAGGTCGCCACGATATCTTCGACCGTTTCCTCTAGAATTGACGCGAAGGTTTCCGGGATATTCTCGCCCCCGAGAACCTCTTTGCGCTGGGTGTAGATCACTTCGCGCTGACGATTCATGACATCATCGTATTCGATCAGGTGCTTGCGGATCTCGAAGTTATGTGCCTCGACCTTCTTCTGGGCTCCCTCAATCGCCTTGGAGATCATGCCATGCTCGATCGGCTCGTTCTCCGGCACCTTGAGCTTGTCCATGACGAACGCCACCCGTTGCGATCCGAAAATCCTCAGCAGATCGTCTTCCAGGCTCAGGTAAAAACGGCTTTCACCCGGGTCGCCCTGACGACCGGAACGACCGCGCAGCTGGTTGTCGATCCGTCGCGACTCGTGACGTTCCGTGCCCAGGATGTACAGTCCGCCAGCCGCCAGAACCTCTTCCTTCTCGGCACCGCACATCTCCTGGTGCTTGGCGAGAGTTTGTGTATAGACTTGCTCATAATTTTCGGAGCCGGCAGCCTCACGCTTGGCCATCATTTCCGGGTTGCCGCCCAGCACGATGTCCGTACCACGACCGGCCATGTTGGTGGCGATCATCACCGCGCCCTTGCGACCGGCCTGGGCAACAATTTCAGCTTCCTGTTCGTGATGCTTGGCGTTCAGCACGCTGTGTGGAATGCCGCGCTTTTTCAACATATTCGAAAGCAGCTCTGAATGGTCGATGGTAATGGTACCGACCAGCACCGGCTGCCCCATTTCACGACACCGGATGATATCATCAATGACCGCCAGGTATTTTTCCTTCTCCGTTTTGTAGATCAGATCCGGTTGATCAATACGGACCATCGGCTGGTTGGTCGGGATAACGAAAACATCGAGCTTGTAGATTTCGTTGAATTCAGCCGCCTCGGTGTCTGCGGTACCGGTCATGCCGGCCAGTTTCTCGTACATGCGGAAGTAGTTCTGGAAAGTAATCGTGGCCAGGGTCTGGTTCTCCCGTTCGATCTTGAGCCCTTCCTTGGCTTCGACCGCCTGGTGCTGGCCGTCGCTCCAGCGGCGACCCGGCATCAGGCGACCGGTAAACTCGTCGACGATCATCACCTCGCCATCCTTGACCACGTAATCAACATCCTTCTTGAACAGGGCGTGCGCCTTGAGGGCCTGGTTGACGTGGTGCAGCATGGTCATATTGTTCGGTTCGTAGAGGTTGTCGATCCCGAGCAGTTTCTCGACCCTGGCGACACCATCTTCAGTCAATGTTGCGGCTTTTGCTTTCTCATCAACCGTATAATCTCCAGTGTAAGTCTTGAAGGAACGTCCGATGCTGCCATCACGTTCTTCGACCATTTCACCCTTTTTAAGCTTGGGGATGATCCGGTCGGCACTGTGGTACAGCTCACTCGTCGCGTCGGTCGGCCCCGAAATAATCAGCGGCGTTCGCGCCTCGTCGATCAGGATCGAGTCCACCTCGTCGACGATGCCGAAACTCAGTTCGCGCTGGACATAGTCTTCCAGGGCGAACTTCATATTGTCGCGCAGATAATCGAAACCGAATTCGTTATTGGTGCCGTAGGTAATGTTCGCGCCATAGGCCTCTTTGCGCTGAGCGTCAATCATACCATGCACGATACATCCGACCGAAAGTCCCAAAAACTTGTAGATGGCCCCCATCCATTCCGCATCACGACTCGCCAGGTACTCGTTGACCGTAACAACATGCACGCCCTTGCCGCTCAGGGCGTTGAGGTAACAGGGCAAAGTCGCCATCAGCGTCTTGCCCTCACCGGTCTTCATTTCCGCAATTTTACCTTCGTGAAGCACCTTGCCGCCTATCAACTGAACGTCGAAATGGCGCATGTGCAATACTCGCCAAGCCGCCTCGCGGACTACGGCAAAGGCTTCGGGAAGCAGTTCGTCCAGCGTTTCTCCCTGGGCGAAGCGTTCCCGGAAAATGCCTGTTTTGGCTTGCAGGTCTTCATCCGAAAGAGACTGCATCTCCGGCTCGAGACCGTTGATCTGTTCAACCATCGGCTGCATGCGCTTGAGCTCTCGCTCGTTCTTGCTGCCGACGAACTTTCTAATAAACGACCCTATCATGAAAAAACTCCGTTCTTGATCTATTGATACCGCAGAAAGCTACGACCTGACACACAAGTCGGAATTGCGAATTTTAACACACGCCCACAGGGGTCACAATGCTCAAATGGGGACGAAATTCGTTTCCGTCCCCATAAGTTTACTGTAATTATTTCGTTACTATTCAGCATCTCAGCGAGGGCATGTGGGCTACAGCTGTTGCTTGCGGGAAGTTAAGTGACAACATTGGACGCAGGCAATGGCTGTAGACCACATGCTGTGCGGTTAGTCAGACAGCTGAATAGTTACATCATTTCAACCCATGAAAGGGTCTCTAACGTTCTTCCCTGTAGCTGGAAATTTGCTCAGCCAGCTCCTCGAGTCCGGGAACGGTCAGGGTCGGTTCAATCCCCCAGGGATCGCAGATCATCTCCGCCGAGCGCCGGACCCAGGCAGCCCGCATGCCGGCAGAGACCGCACCGATCACGTCAAACGGTTGAAAGAACGGTCGGGAAAGGAGCCGGGAGTTTTAAAAAAGATGGAAGAGTTGCAAGAGAGAGTTCATAAACTTACATTCTTGCAGGCCTGACCCCATTTCCCCATGCTTGCTGTCATGTTGGTTACCAAAGCTGTCGTATTCGTAAGCCTGGACAACTTTTTGCTTGTCGTCAGTCATGGCCACAATAGAGCCGAGTCCATCTGCATGATAGACAGTTGGATTGAATATGACAAATTATGCTTGCTACAACGTTCTCTCTCCACAGCCATCTTACAGAGTTCTTACTGCATCTAAAACAACAGCGGCCATTCGGGATTGAGTGACCGCTGAAGTAAGTTGATAATGTTTAGGCATGGTTAAGCTGCTAATGCTTTTTCTTTCTTTACGCCAACCTTGTATCCGATGAATGTAGCCAATAGATACAATGGAACAAATGCATCAAGATATAGAATGCTGACAATCAATGGTACTGCAAGAGCAGGCAATACTTTCTCCAGCTTAAATTTTACAGCTGAAAGTGACCCGAACCCAAAGTAAAGTATCGACATCAACAAATTTACAAGAAGAAAAGAATACCATGGCCAATCAACCGCAATTTCTTCTGGGCCATGGACTCCCTCGGTATTCGGTTTGTAATCGTATGCCTTTATGTTTTCAGCTATTTCAGACCTGACAATATCTTCTAAGAAAAGTTTGCCGTTAATAACCGTAAAAACATATTCAGCAATACCAAGGACTACTAAGGCACAAAGCACGAGCAGAATAATCTGCTGTAAATTATTTCTCTTTTTGTCAGGCATAATCGTCCTCTTAATTGCTTGGCGTAGAACTCCAGTTAAATAATGGTGGGCCAAATGATGGACTGTAACTGAAGTCAATATTTGGATCTAGCCTTGTACTATGGGGGATTTCAACCCATGGGTG
>DAOVNV010000246.1 GCA_030630015.1 Desulfuromonadales bacterium
GGGGTAGGTGCCGTGGTCGATATCGAGCATGGTCCCCTGTGCGCCTTCGAACAGCACATTTTTGCCCTCGCGGATGCTCTGGTCCAGAAGGGTGGACGTGCAGCCGAGATGTTTCTCGATCTGCCGGGCGTAGTCGTTGTATTCCTCGAAAACGCGCTCCTCGTCCAGAGGCGCTTCGCCAAAATACTGCTCGAGCAGAAAATTCTTTTCGGGCAGCAGCTCCTTGATGCGCTTGCGCAGCAGGTGGGGCTTGATCAGTTCGTAGAGGCGAATGCCCCGGCGGCCGATCTTGTCCTCGTAGGTGGGGCCGATGCCGCGCCCGGTGGTGCCGATCTTGCGGTCTGCGGATTTTTCCCTGGCCAGATCAATGGCCACATGCCAGGGCATGATGATATGCACGTTGCCGTCGATAACCAGCTGGCTATCATCCTGCAGGTAGCCTTTCTTCTTCAGGTTGTGAATCTCCTGCAGGAAGACCTTCGGATCGAGAACGACGCCGTTGCCGATGATGCAGCGTTTGCCGGCGTGCAGAATCCCGGAAGGGATCAGGTGCAGGATCGTTGTTTCATCACCGACTACGAGGGTGTGTCCGGCGTTGTTGCCGCCTTGGTAACGCACCACCTCATCGGCATGTTCGGTGTAAATATCGACGATTTTGCCTTTGCCTTCATCACCCCATTGGGCGCCTATGACGACAACATTTGCCATGATTTTCTATCTCCAGAGAAATTTACAGATGCAACTCACCTGCCAGAACCGCCGACATGTTCAGGGTGGTTTCCCGACCGTCAACGGTATTGAGCAGGGTCAAATTGTCCGCATCCTGTTCTACGACTAAAAGATTGCGAAAGTGCATGCGCCTGGCATAGGTCAGGCTGGCCTGCCGGTCGCGGGTAATGATATCGCGGGCAACGGAATAGCCCTGCTTGCGCAGGACCGTTGCCAGACGATGCGCCGGAGCCTTGTCGGACCCGGCGGAAAAAAGCAGGATGTCGCTGCCGTAGTCGACCTGGCTTTCGAGATTCTTGTCGAGAGCGAACAGCAAATTGAGCAGGCTGAATGAGAACCCGGTTGCCGGGGCCGGGAAGCCGTAGCGGGCAGTCAGACCATCATAACGACCTCCAGAGCAGACGGCCTGTCCGAAGCCGCTCAGAAAGCCCTGAAAAATCAGCCCGGTGTGATAATCGAAACCGCGAATTTCCCCCAAGTCGATGGTGAGATGCTCTTCAACACCATAGCTGTCCAGTATCTCAAGCACCTGGTGCAGGTTGTCGAGCGCCCGGCGCGATATGTCGTTGGTGACAACTTTTGCAGCCCGCTCCAGGGTGTCTTTGCCCCCGAACAGTCGTGGCAGGGCCAGCAATTCTTCCCGTTGACGGTCTTCGACAGGCAGGGTTTTTACCAGTTTCTGGAGGTTTGAAAGGTCCTTGCTGGCGATGGCCGTGCGTACGGCCTGGGCCTGCAGGACAGGCACCTCAAGATTGGAGAGGATGCCTCGCAGGAATTCCACCTGGCCGATGTCGATGGTGAAATCCTGTGCTCCGACCGCCTGCAGGCCCTCGATGGCCATGGCGATCATTTCGGCATCTGCTTCCGGGTTCTCCAGGCCGATCAACTCCACACCGCTCTGGTAGATCTCCCGATCCTTGCCAAGCCGTTGTTCGGTATGGCGCAGCACCCGACCGCTGTAGCAGAGCCGGAACGGCAGGGGCATTTCCTGCATGCGCGTGGCAGCGATGCGGGCAACCTGGGGAGTGATGTCGGGGGGGAAGGCAACCAGCCGGCCGCTTTGCCGATCGTCAAACCGGAAGGTTTTTTCGCGCAGGTCCTCTCCCAGACCGAGTTCCAGGACGGCGAGATCTTCCAGGGGTGACGGCGCCACCAGGCGGAAGCCCCAGCGATTGAATATCCGGCGCAGGCTTGACTGCAGGTACTCGAGCTTGCTCGCCTTGATCGGCAGAAAGTCTTTGACGCCTGTCGGTAGACGGGTTTCGATTGTGCTGACCACGTTTAAGTCCTCGTTATAGCCGATCAAAGGATGATCTGGTGTGCGGCCAGTATATGTTCGTGGGCGCGCAGTGTTTCCAGGGTCTCTTCGGGAATGCGGCTGTCGACACTGATCAATGAAACCGCCTTGTCGTTGATGACCTGGCGGGAAAGATTCATCATCGCGATATTAATGTTTGCTTCTCCAAGGACCTGGCCAATAAAACCGATCATGCCGGGTCTGTCCGCGTTGAACAGGACCAGGATATGACCTTTGGGTATAGCTTCGACACTGTAGCCATCCATGCTGACGATCCGGTAGTCCTGCTCGCTGAACATGGCGCCGGTTACACAGTGTTCGCCGCTACTGCCGACGATGGTCAGGCGGATCCGACTGGAAAATCCTTCAGATTCCTTGTTCTTGGTCTCAACAATGCGGATGCCGCGTTCCCGCGCCAGGTGAAGCGCATTGATATAATTGACATCCGGGCCGACGATCGGGGTCAGAAGTCCCTTGAGGGCCGCCATGCTCAGAGGTGCTACGGGAAAGTCGGCAACCCCCCCGGCATATTCGAGGTGCACTTCGCGCAGGCCTTTTGCAGAGAGCTGCGCCTGGAACGAGCCGAGGCGTTCGGCCAGGTCGATGTAGGGGCGCAGGGTCAGAAGCAGTTCGGCGCTGATCGAGGGGACATTGACTGCGTTGACGATCATGCCGTGCTGCAGAAAATCAATGATCTGCCGGGCCACCTGGACCGTCACGTTCACCTGGGCATCGCGGGTGGCGGTACGCAGGTGCGGGGTGCAGATGACCTGGTCAAAGGCCAGCAGGGGGTGGTCAGGGCGGGGCGGTTCCTTGTAGAAAACGTCAAGGGCCGCTCCGGCAACCCTGCCGTCTGCCAGAGCCTCGGCCAGAGCCTCTTCGTCAATCAGACCGCCGGTTGCGCAGTTGATGATCTGACAGCCCGGCTTCAGGCGAGACAGGGTGTCGGCATTCAGGATGTTGGCTGTTTCGGTATTGAGGGGCGTGTGCAGGGTGATAAAGTCTGAGCGTTCCAGCAACTCGTCAAGCTCAACCTGCTCGGCGCCAAGCAGGCGGATGGTTTCGCCTGCGAGGTTGGGATCGTAAACCAC
>DAOVNV010000146.1 GCA_030630015.1 Desulfuromonadales bacterium
CACCGATGAATCTTCACCCGGCAAGCATAGTCAACGGTGGTGACGGACAAAAACTCAAGCTGAGTGAGCGCCTGGAAATTCCGATCCCGAAGAAAGAGGGTTGTCAACTTGCAGATGGACAAAAGGTCATCATGGGACTACGTACCGAAGATCTGTTCATCGCCCATGCTGATGATCAGAACGAGGAAGGATTAACGTTTGCCGTAGAGGGTACGGTCAATATCGTTGAACCTTTGGGCAACGAAACCAATCTGCATATGGATCTGCAGGGCGTCCGCATGGTTGCAAAAACAGAGGGGAGACGCCACTTTGCCGTCGGGGATAAACTGCCAATGAAACTGGACCTTGCTCATCTGCACATCTTCGACGCACAATCGGAGCAGTCTATTTATTAAATCTGAACCCGCTAGGAGCCAGGTTAAACGGGAGACGAAAACGGCACGGCATCACCAGGCCTGGATGCTCTGCGGCCAGCCTTGCCATCCGGTACAGCAAGCAGAGCGACGTGAATAATTGATGGAATATCTTCGACAAAAAAGATCTTGAGGTTTTTGACCAGGGGCGGGTCAACTTCTTCCAGGTGCTCCATATTCTTGGCAGGCAGCAGAATCGTCGTCACGCCGGCCCGACGGGCGGCCAGCACCTTCTCCTTGATGCCGCCGACCGGCAGGATGCGGCCGGACAGGGTCAGTTCTCCGGTCATGGCCACATCGCGGCGTGCAGCCCGACCGGTAAACAGCGACACCAAGGCAGTAGCCATGGTGACGCCTGCCGACGGGCCATCCTTCGGGATGGCGCCTGATGGCACATGGATGTGAATATCCTGGCTTGCGAAAATTGCAGGATCAATCCCGAAATCTGACGCCTGGGCTCTCACAAACGACAGGGCGGCACGGGCCGACTCCTGCATGACCTCGCCGAGACTACCGGTCAGGGTCAAAATCCCCTTCCCCTCCATACGCGTTGCCTCGACAAAAATAATGTCGCCGCCTGCTTCGGTCCAGGCCAGTCCGGTAGCGACCCCGATCCGATCCTCTTCCTCAGCGACGCTTGAGAAGAAGCGGCGCGGCCCCAGCAACTGGCTCAAAGTCTCCCTGTTGATGGTCAGCGGAGTGTCCCCCTTCTGGACAATCTGCTTTGCTACTTTGCGGCACAACGAAGCGATGTGCCGCTCAAGTCCGCGCACCCCCGCCTCTCTGGTATAGTCGCGGATCAGGCAGCGGATGGTGTCCTCGGTGAGACCCAGGTGATATCCGCTGAGCCCGTTCTCCTCTTGCTGCTTGTCAATCAGGTAATCGAAGGCAATCCGCAACTTTTCTTCTTCACTGTAGCCGGGCAGCGAGATCACCTCCATGCGGTCCCGCAATGCGTGGGGAATGGGATCGAGGATATTCGCGGTGGCAATAAACATGACCCGGGACAGGTCATAAGGGACATCCAGATAGTGATCGGTAAAAGAGAAATTCTGTTCAGGATCGAGCACTTCAAGCAACGCGGATGCGGGATCACCCCTGAAATCCTGGCCGATCTTGTCGACCTCGTCGAGCATGAAAACCGGGTTGTCCGCTTCGGCCCTGCAGATCTCCCTGATAATCCGTCCCGGCAAGGCACCGATGTAAGTACGGCGATGGCCGCGGATCTCTGCTTCATCCTTCATGCCGCCCAGCGAAATACGGATGAATTTACGGCCCATGGCCCGCGCAATGGAACGCCCCAGGGAGGTCTTGCCGACCCCGGGCGGGCCGACAAAGCAGATGATCGGCCCCTTGGTATCCGCTTTGAGTGAACGTACGGCGAGATGTTCAAGGACCCGTTCCTTAATTTTCTTGAGACCATAATGATCTTCATCAAGAACTTTTTCTGCATGGCCGATGTCAAGATTATCCTGTGTTCCGGTTCGCCAGGGCACCTGGCAGAGATACTCCAGGTAGGTCCGCGCCACGGTATATTCGGGTGATGCCGGGTTGATCCGTTCCAGTCGACTGAGTTCCTTATCAGCAATCTGTCTGACATGATCAGGCATGCCGGCCTCCCCGACCTGCCGTCGCAATTCGTTGAGTTCCGATTGACGCGGATCTTCATCGCCCAGTTCTTCCTGGATCTGCTTCATCTGCTCCCGTAGGAGATATTCTTTCTGGGTTTTGCCGAGCCGCTTGGTAACTTCGGACTGAACCTCGCCGTGCACCTGCAGCTTCTGCACCTCAGTAGTCAGATGCAGATAGACTTCCTTAAGTCTCTCGAGAGGATCGAGCGTTTCCAGTACTTTTTGCTGTACGGAGAATTCCAGCCCCAAATAGACCGCGACCAGATCAGCAAGCCGACCCGGGGTATCGATCTGGTCGATCATCTGGATAACGTCGGCCGGGAGAGGCCGTCCGTAAGCCAGGGCGATTTTCAAAAGGGCGTTGACACTCTGGACCAGGGCCTCGGCGACCAGCCCCGAGCAAGGCTCATCTTCCAGAATTTCGATTTGAGCCAGGAGCCACGGCGTTTCCTGAACGGCGGCGACCAGGCGAATGCGACTAGTCCCTTCGACGATGACCTTGGCTCCTCCATCCGGTAGCCGTACCATCTGACGGATTTCGCAAAGGGTTCCAATCGGGTTCAGAGCACCGAAGCTGCAGTTCTGCTCCAATCCACACAGGGCCAGCCCGATCTGATGGTCGCGCTGCATGGCCTCTTCGATGACACCAACCCGCTCTGCGTTGACAAACAGGGGGAATACCATGTGGGGGAATACCACATGTTCACGCATCTGGTAGATCGGCAGTGTGGTTGGAACGCTCACGGCAACAGTCCTCGTTAAAGGAGAGCCTTGTCGATGCACTCTTTCAAATGAGACAATCTGAAAGGCTTGGTGATGTAGCTATCCGCACCTGCGTTTAAAGCTGCTTCCTGGTCCTGATGCTGGGCTCTTGCCGATATGACAATAACTCTCGCATCCGCCGTTTGCGGATCTTCCTTGAGTGCCAGCAAAAGTCCGAGGCCGTCCATCGCCCCGGGCATCATGATATCAAGCAGAACCAAGTCCGGTTTTTCTTCTCTGGCCAGACTCAATCCCGCCATGGCATCCACGGCATGCAGAAGCCTTCTGTCGGGTTGTGTCAACGCCACCTTGAGCAGGTTCTGAACATCCAGCTGATCTTCCACGATCAGGATTTTTTTCATATTAACTCAGCCTCGTTGCGGGGAATGCCCGGCAGTGTAAAGTGAACCGTTGTGCCGATCCCGATCTCGCTCTCGACCCATATCCTGCCGTCATGTCCCTCGATAATACTCTTGACCAGGCTCATACCCAAGCCCAGACCACTGAGGGCAGTGTTCGAATAATCCGCCCGATAAAACTTGTCAAAAACCCGTTCTTGCTGCTCGGGAGACATGCCAAGTCCCTGGTCCTTGACAGCAACGCTAATCCCGTCAGAGGTGGTCTGCAGATTCACATTAATCGCACCTCCGCCGGGGGAGAACTTGACGGCATTGCTGATCAGGTTATCGAAGACCTGAGTCATTTTGCGCGGGTCGAACAGGGCCGCTGGCAGTCCTTCATCAGCGGCTATGGTGATTTCACAATGATTGTCATTATATTTGTATGAAGGCACAATCTGCCGAACCAGATCAGCAAGATCTCCCGAGAATTTCTCCAGACTGACCAATCTTCCTGATTGAACCCGGCTGAGATCGAGCATATCGTTGATAATCTGGCTGAGCACCTCGGAACGATCAAATACGATCTGTAAAAACTCTTTCAACTGCCCGATCTCGAACTGCTCGGTCTGCTCCAGCATCAGTTCGGTATAGCCGAGGATTGATGTCATTGGAGTCCGCAGTTCATGGGCTGCCGTAGAGATGAATTCATCTTTCAGTTGGTCGATTTCATGCTCGCGGGTTATGTCGCGCAGGATGGCGACTGCTCCGCGAACCCCGCCCTGAGCTTCTTTCAGCGACGCCACCTTGATCTGTAAGAAGAGTTTTTTCGCTTCCGGATCTTTTTCGAGTGTCAATTGAATCGGAGTTGGCTTTTCGGCCCCCGCCAGTGCGAGACGGACCCTTTCGAGAAATTCGGGATCGGCAAGAATAGCTGCAGCCTGGCTTCCAACCACATCACTCGCCTTAAGGTCGAGGAGAACCTCAGCCGCAGGGTTGAGCATTAGGATCAGGCCGGCGGGGTCAACAACGATCAGGCCAGCCGTGACTGAATGAAGAATGGTATTGATCTGCTGGTGGGTGGTCTCCATCGCATCAAGCGCATTTCTCAACTCTTTTTCAACACGGATGATTTCGGAAATATTCGCCGCGGTAAAGATGATGCCGGCGCCAGGATCATCAGGATCGATCGGCATCCAACGCAGCAACACATCGATCATCTGCCCATCCTTGCATTTGAAGCTGGTCTGCGTTTCGCCCGTCAGTCCCGTCAATAGTTGATTGTGCTGTTCCCGCCCGACACGATCGAATTCAGCTGTACTTTCATACAGCATGCGCGCACTCCGGCCGATCAGTTCCTCCTCCGCATAACCAAGTTCATCGACCATCCAGCGATTGACCAGAGTCATGACCCGGTTGCAAACCACACCGACGCTCATGGGAGCGGTAACCAGGATGCTCTTGAGCGTCGCTTCGCTCGCCTGGACAGCCTCCTGGGCGAACTTCTGGGCGGTGATATCCTGGACCACAGCAATCGAGGCCAGGCTGCTGCCTGGCCCGGTCAGTTTGGAAACGGCAGTGACCCGGCCCCAAACCGCGTAACCCTCTTTGTGCAGGTAACGCTTTTCCATGCTGACAACTGACTGTTCCCCGCTCAAGACTTGACGAATCATCCTTTTTGTTTTCGGCAGATCCTCCGAAAAGGTCACTTCCTCAATCGTCTTCTTTAAAAGTTCTTCGCGGGTGTAGCCAAGGAATCTGCAGAATTCGGGATTAACTTGGGCAAAATGCCCGTCTCGCAGGGTCAGCGCCATACCGACTCCCGCATCCTCGAAAATGCCGCGAAAACGCTCCTCGCTTTCGCGCAACGCCGCTTCCGTTTTTTTACGTTCGGTCAGGTCGCGCACCTGGCCGAGGATCGCCTGACAATCATCAAACATGATCAGTCGGCCGCGAATTTCGACGGGGACATTGCGACCGTCCTTATGCAGTAAAGTCGTTTCAAAGAGGGACTGCCCCTCCGAGAGAACCTCCTGGATCCGTCCCGGCACATTGTCAACGACATCCGGGTGGGCATAATCGACCAGCCACCCTTTCAGAAATTCCTCACGTGAATAGCCCAGCAGGTTCGACATGGAAGGATTTGCTTCGAGGATCTTGCCATTCAAATCAGTGAGGGAAATCCCATCGGCAGCCAGGGTGAAAAGGTCCCGGAATTTGTTCTCCGAACGTTCCGCTGCCCTGCGGGCATCCAGATGGAGGGTCGACTGCAGAGCCGTTTCGGTAAGAACCTTCACCAGGCTCGAATAGAAGTCGAGAATGTCTTTGGTATTTTCGTGCGGAACAATTGTAACTTCATCGACCAAGCTCAGGTATTCATCCTTCTGAACACCCAGTTCAACAGCCCTGGCGATGAAAATTTCAGGATCCGCCGGTTTGTACAACAGGGGGCCGACCAGAAGAGTGGCAACATGACTGCCGTCAATTGTGATCGGAAAACCGAAGTCGACCAGGCCATTCTGACACTCGAACTCCATCCACCCGTCGGCAACTGGATGGCAGTCAGGTACTCCCGAGAAAGCATTATGCGGAAAACAACGACACGGTTTTTCCGGGTGCACCCGGTGGTAGAGTTCACAAATGGCCGGCCATCCACAGGAGAGCAGTGAGGTTCCTTCCTGGTCGAGGATGGCCGCTGGGATTCCCGTAACCCGGTACAGGGAATCCATCAACTCCTGAATGGTAGGGACATCGATAATATCTGAAAATTGATGCGTCATTTCAAAACTTATAAGGCAATCAAGCTGTTCTCATCTCATATAGAACAGACTCAGGCATTCATTTTTTCGGCTATGGACAGGACACTCTACAGAATACCAGAGAATTCGCGATTTATAACCTCATCGGGATATAAATCCGGCAACAGCCACCTGCCCCAAGGCCAGCCCGCCGTCGTTAGGGGGGACCAGGGAATGGGTCAGCACCTCCAGAGACTCTGCTTCGAGCCTGGGAAGGACCTGTTCGGTCAGCAAGCGGTTCTGGAAAACTCCGCCCGAGAGGGCCACCAGAGAGAGTCCGGTTCTGCTTTGAATATCTCGACACTGCCGAACGATCATATCGGCCAGGGTCACATGAAACTGTCCGGCAATGACCGCCGCAGGCACACCCTGGTCACGGAGTTTTACAATGTCCCGGATCAGCGGCAGAAAATCAAAAACCATGGTCTCTCCATCCTTGATCAGATCGTACGACAAAAGA
>DAOVNV010000086.1 GCA_030630015.1 Desulfuromonadales bacterium
ACCCTCTCGGCCATGCTGGATGAAATGGCAGAGGTTCTGCCTTCAGTTAAAAAGATCCTGGTCGACGAGCGTGACACTTTCATGGCTCACAACATCCGGAATTCTCCCGGCAAAAAAATCATGGCCGTCGTTGGAGCAGCTCATATTCCCGGGATTACCCGTAAAATCGAACAATCGATCAGCAGCGAAGAGATCGCCGAGATCTCGGCGATCCCCAAAAAATCAACCTTTTCAAAGTTTGTTCCCTGGATTATCCCGGCCGTTGTCGTTGCTCTCTTCGTCATCGGCTTCCTGTCCGGGAACCGTGATCAAATGGCCGATGCAGCGGTGGCCTGGATCCTTGCCAATGGAATCCTTTCAGCCCTTGGCGCACTGATCGCCCTGGGGCATCCGCTCACCATCCTCTCCGCCTTCATCGCCGCACCGCTGACATCATTGAATCCGACAATTGGTGCCGGCTTTGTGACCGGTCTGGTCCAGGCCTTCCTGGTCCCACCCCAAGTTCGTGATCTGGAAAAAGTCGGCGACGACATCTCCACCCTGCCCGGCTGGTGGCGCAACCGCCTGACCCGGGTTCTACTGGTGTTTATCCTCTCATCCCTCGGCTCGGCGATTGGTACATTAGTAGCGTTCGGGTGGTTGAAGAATCTTTTATAAGAACGGGACGCGTGCCTGCCCTTAAAGATGCTCCTCGACCTGGTAATCGGGTTCTGACAGGGCAACTTCGAGGTCCAGATCGCGATAATAGATATCCTTCCGGAAATGTGCGGTTCCATCCGCGTCAGCCCACGCGGTCCAATACTGGATATGAACCGGCAAGGGCAGAATATTGACCCGGATCGGCTCGAGATTTTCCAACGAGGCAAGCAGCCTTTCCCCATCCCAGTCTTCAATTCCCTCCAGTAAATATTGAGCTAACTCCACGGGACGTTCGACCCGAATGCAGCCGGAGCTGTATGAACGTCTGGCTTTCTTGAACAGTTGCGGTTCATTAGTGTCGTGCATGTAAACGTTGAAACTGTTGGGGAACATGAATTTAATGCGCCCCAAAGGATTCCATGGGCCAGGATCCTGTCGCATTATCCCCGGAAAATTTTCAGCATGCACCCCGGCCCAATCAATCAGGGCAGCATCAACCTCGACCCAGTTGTCATCCTGTCGCTTCAGAATCCGAAAATGTTTGTTTATGAGATAATCAGGATTGGCCTTGATCGCCGGCAATTTGTCCTCGCGCAGGATCGTCGGCGGAACAGTCCAGGTGGGTGCCAGCTCCAGATAGGTCATTCGTGCGGAAAAAACCGGTGTTTTGCGGTAGGCCGTTCCAACCACAACCGGCATGCTGATCACCGGTTGCTCCTCTTCCACAACATTGAGATTAAAGGCTGCAATATTCACCTGGATGTGTCTCTTACCAAGACTTTTCGGCAACCAGCGCCATCGTTCGAGGTTGAGTTCCATTTGCCGGATGCGTTGTTCAACCGGCACATTAAGAACAGCCAGAGTACGCTGGCCAACAACTCCGTCAACAACCAGTCCGTGCCGTGTCTGAAACCGTTTCACGGCAGCATGGTCTGTCTGTGAAAATATCGAGCCTAACTCTAAAGTTTGCCCGTCAAGATCCCCCGTAACTGTCAACCTCTCCCGCAGCAGAGGCAGTCTCTCTTCCACATCGCCCGGACGTATGGCCGGACCTGCGGGGATTGAGGGCCACCCGCCACGAGCAGAAAGTTCCCGATAATCCGCCAGGGCGCTTACCAAGGATCGGTAACCCTCATGCTGCGGCATCAGTCCCGCAAGAACCCGTTGGAAACGATTATTTTGTAGTGCGTAGACAAGAAGTTTGGTCAGGTTTGCCTTGCGGCGACGGACGCGCCAATCGACATGCGTCAGGGCCGGATCCACCTGCCCTTCAACCTGATGCGTGGCATAGGCCAGAAAAGCCTGAGTAAGAAACAGATCAAAGAGCGCACGGTTAACTGGCGCCAGGGAGAGATTGTGCAGGGAGAAGCCGTCATAGAACCGCAGGAACCCCTCCAGCTCGTTGACCAGGTAGGCATCGGAGCACAAGCCGTGTTCCGCAGCCCCCCGCAAATGTTCCACCAGGATCCGGGCTGCCGGATGAAGCCTGGGGCCATCCTGCCACAAGAGGCGAAACTCTCTCGCCGCATAAAATGTCTCCAGAGCCTCGTGGGTCAATAAGCGCGCCACGCCGACACTCAAATCCTGGTTTTCCCTGCGTTGTTCGAGGAGACGTGAAATTTCCTCCTTGGTCTGGCGGCTGAACAGATCTTCGAAATCGGCCCGGTCCAGGCAGAATCCCGACTGCACCAGAGTGATTACGAAAATCGATATAATGACTAAAATTCGCTGCAACCTTATCCCCTTCGCTCATATCATTCTACCGAAGTCCCTCCAGGGTGCAAGCACTTGCAGGCCCAACGACAGCCTCCTAGCCCCTGTCCTTGCTCATGATGCCGTCGATCAGCCTCCAGAGGCCCAGCTCATTACCTTCCTTCAGGTCGTCAGGCAGTATTCGAGCGGGGAAATTCTGATAACAGACCGGCCTCAGGAATCTCCGGAGGGCCAAGGTCCCCACTGAAGACGACCTGCTGTCAGTCGTCGCCGGATAAGGGCCACCATGAACCATAGCATCGCAAACTTCGACACCGGTCGGGAAACCGTTGAAGATAATCCGGCCAGCCTTGCGCTCAAGGATTCTGACAAGACCGGAACGCTTTTCAATTTCTCCATCAGCAGCATGAATGGTTGCAGTTAATTGCCCCTTGAGACTTCCGGCGACAGCCAACAACTGTTCTTCAGATTCGCATTCAACAACAATGGAGGCTGGCCCAAAAACCTCTTCAGCCAAGGTCCCGCAGGCAAGCCAGACTCCCGCGTCAACTTTCATCAGGGCGGGACGGACTAAACATCCCCCAGCATCATATGCTTCGGCCGAAGTCAGCTGTTCAACACCCTGAATAGGGCTCAATGATGTGATGCGGCCGAGATAATTCTGCTTGATGCCGGAGGTCAGCATCACACCTGCCTCCCTGGCCGCCAGAGACTGCTCCGCACCCGTAATGAAATCGTCCAGGCCGGTACCCTTGATCGCGATAACGAGGCCGGGATTGGTACAGAACTGCCCGACTCCCAACATCAAGGCGTCCGCAAAATGCTGGGCAATCTCGCCAGATCTGGCTGCAAGAATTTCCGGCAACAAAAAGACCGGATTAATGCTGCCCATTTCAGCAAAAACCGGGATCGGTTCCGGCCGGGCTGAAGCCAGGTCAAACAGGGCACGTCCTCCCTGCAAAGAACCGGTAAAAGCCACCGCTTTGACCAGTGGATGGCGAACCAGTGCGGCCCCGACATCCACCCCGCGGCCCTGGACGAGAGAAAAAGTCCCTTGCGGCATGCCGCAGGCCTCAACCGCTGCCCTGATGGCGCGTGCGGCAATCTCGGAAGTCCCCGGATGAGCCGGGTGCCCCTTGGCGACCACAGGACAACCTGCAGCCAAGGCGGAAATGGTATCGCCACCCGCAACGGAAAAGGCCAGAGGGAAATTGCTGGCTCCAAAAACTGCCACCGGTCCGAGCGGGATATTCTTTGAGCGGATATCCGGTTTGGGAACAGGCTGCCTGTCGGGCAGGGCACGATCAATGCGAGCCTCGACCCAGGATCCTTCTGCGACAAGCCGGGCAAACATCCTGATCTGACCAGTCGTGCGGCCGAGTTCCCCTTCAAGCCTGGTAATCGGCAGGCCGGTTTCGAGATGAGCCCGCTCGATCAGAGGCGGGCCAAATGTCGTGAGTTGTTCGGCGACAACTTCGAGAAAGGCGCTCCGTTCATGATTGCCGGTGATCCGGCAAGCATCAAAGTCTTCCTCTGCTAACCGAACGGCACGATCGACATCCTGTATTCTTCCCTCATGAAAAACCGGATTCAGAAACTCGCCCGTTGCGGGGTTGAATGCACGAAATGTCTCTGCGTCGGAAGAAACAAGTTCCGAACCGATAATCTGTTCTCCTGTCAGCTGCATCGTTGTCACCTTTCATCCAACAGATAAACCTGGATCTCTTCCCCGGCCGCCAGGTTGCCTTTTTGCGTCGGCAGGATCGCCACGGCATTGGCGTCAATCAGTGTCTTCAGGATCCCGGTATTCTGGTCCCCGGCACTTACCGCATACAACTGACCCTTTTCCGTGTAAAGTCTGACCCGTATAAAGAAAGTCCTGCCGGGTTTCTTTGACAAGGGTTCCGCCAAGGTGGCGGTGAAGAATGGTTTGAGCACTTCTTGATGGCCCATCATCCTCAGAAGAGCGGGACGAACAAACTGGTCAAATATCAGCAACGAGGACACCGGGTTGCCGGGCAGTGAAAAAACCGGCTTGCCCTGGTACAATCCGAATGCCGTGGGACGTCCCGGCTTGATGGCAAGCTTCCAGAATAACTGCTGAACTCCGAGTTCATTGAGAACTTCCCTGACCAGGTCCAGGTCTCCTGCAGAAACTCCGGCTGAAGTCACCAGGGCGTCGAACTGCAGACCCTGTACAAGCTTTTCCCGCAGGCTCTCAATGGTGTCACCGGCAAACCCGAGCTTGACCGGCTCGGCACCGGTTGCCGAGACAGCCGCAGCCAGAGCCGGGGTGTTGCTATCGATGATTTTGCCGGGAGCAAGCTCATCGAGAGACTCAACCAGTTCGTCCCCGGTGGAAAGAACAGCCACCCGTACCGGGCGATATACCGCCACATTGGCCATCCCGATAGTGGCCAGCAAACTGATCTCGGCAGGACGCAGAATCTTGCCGGCCGGGATCACCACCTCACCGGCCGAAATATCCTCCCCCCGAAACCGGAGATGATCCCTGCTTTTAACTTTTCCGACAATCCGGACCTGGTCCTCCTGCTCTTCTGTTTCTTCGACGGGAACAATCGCATCTGCCCCGGCCGGGACTGGTGCTCCGGTCATGATTTTCACGGCACACCCAGGCTCTACAGCCGGCTCCGCCTGGCCCCCGGCCTGAATAAACCCGGTCACCTGCAGAACGGCCCCTGCCTTGCAGTCGTCGGCCCGCACAGCATAACCGTCCATTGCCGAATTGTCCCACCGCGGCAGATCGCAGGGCGCAACGATATCCTGTGCCAGCACCTTTCCTGCAGACTCGGACAGCGGAAGCATCACCGGAGAGGAAGGTCCGACATTGGTCAGGATGATATCCTGGGCGGCTTCAAAAGATTTCAGCATTTCCTGTTCTCCACTGACGATTTAATCCAGGCTGGCAGGTTCCGCTTCGACACAACCTTCCCGGATGCGGATTATCTTCGCTCCAAGACGCTCAGGCTGCACCGGATCATGCGAAGAGAAAACAACGCAGGCCCCGGTTTCCGGCAGCGCCTTCATCACCGCCTCGAAAGCCTTGACGCCTGCCTCGTCGATATTCGCGGTCGGCTCATCGAGCAACAACATTTTCGGCTTCAGGACGAGAGCTCCCGTGCATCACGTTGTGCATATCCGGACAGGCCGACATGTTCGAGCGCCTCGCTGATGTGCTGCCGGCAAACCGGAGGGGCATTGCCGGTTCCAACCGCAATCACGTCTACCTTGCAGCCAGCTTCAGTCTCAAACGGAGGGAGCAGGATGCTCAACAGGCCGGAATTCTCAGTGGACGTGGTGGTTGCCAGGCGCAGATGCGTCTCGGCAACAACCGGGGACCAGAACAGGACAAACAGTAGCATCAACATCAAGATACGCATACCACAACCTCTCAAAAAAGTGGGGGGCTCCTCCCGCACAGAAAGAGCCCCTGCCTTCCACCGATCCAATACCTGGGAAACAAAAGTTCTCCTTTCCAAACGGGAGGCTATGCCGTTTCCAGCAGAACCCATCGACCGGCCACCATAAGGCAAAATCCTGACAGGTGGGACGGTTCGGAGAAAACCTGTTATTGAGTTATTCGGATCAGACCAGTCCTTCCATTTCCGGTTCGAAGATTTCCCATACCTTCTTTTCCAGCTCCGCAAAGAACTCGCCAGAGGTAATGTTCGGAAGTTTGATATTCGGATTTGGACACTCGGCCACCTCGGCCGGCAGGGCATATTCATCCTTCTCGTAACCCTGGCGACGCTCCAGCGCCAACCCGCGCAAAAAAGCCCGGCGTACGGCAGCCCGTAGATCCTCTTGCTTCACTTCCAGGCCGAACTCGCTCTTCAGACAGTCCACCACCATTCCGGTACCGATGCCGTTGACAATATCGAAGAACTTGCAGAGACCGATCATATCGAAGCCGACAATGTGCAGTTTATCCTCGGTAATCGCCTTCACCCATGACGCGATGTCCGACTTGCCATCGCGAATGAGCATACCGTAGGTCCCCATCGACATGTGACCACCGGCGATCGCCCATGCATAACCCGGGTTGGTTTCAGGCTGGTAAGCCGCTATTTCCAGGCCTTTGACATGGTAAGCGTAACTGGTCTCACCGGTACTCTGCGACAGACGCATGGAGCCTTTGCCGATCTCCGGCAGCCGGCCTTCTCCGGCCTCGATGATCAATTCGCGAATTTTCTCGTACTCACCGAAGGTGGCGCCGTTGAGAATCGGTTGTTCGGGATGCCGGTCATTATAAGAGAGAGCATAGGAGATGGTGCCTCCCATGGAAATGGCGTCCATGCCGTAGTTGTCGACCAGTTGGATCAGTCGGGCCGCCTGACCGGCTTCGTGGATGCCGATATTAGTGCCCAGCAGGTTGAGCGGTTCATAATCGAACTTGGCCAGGAACTCTCCACGACTGCCATCCGCATTCTTTTCAGAGATGTAGTTATGGCAGGTGATACCGCAGCGGAAGCAGGCTGACGACTCGATATCATAATCCTTCTCGACATTTTCCCGGAACAGTCTTTCTGGGAGATCGTTGCCCTGGGGCCTATAGTTGTTCACCGGTACGGCATGGAACGGCTGCATGACGTCATAAGCGGCCCAAGTTCCGCCGCCGCCGCCGCGCTTGATCGGCTGAAGCCGGGCGGAACCGCCCCCCTTGACCACATTGATATTGACTTTCTTGACTTCGGGCGTCAGCGGCTTGACCTTGTCCTTGCTCTGGGCCACCAGGGCTATGATGTTTTTGTAGCCCATCAGGCTACCCATGCCGCCGCGTCCAGCAAAGCGGCACTTGTCGTCCCCCGACCTGAGTTGATTTTCCGTACTCAGGGCCACCGCCCCCATGTAGACATTCTCCCAGTTTTCGCCGGCCTGGCCGATGGCGGCGAAGTGGGCATCAGCGTAGTCTTTTTGAAGGGCCATGATCTTGCCATGGGTGGAAAGGCCGAGCAGGTGGTCAGCTGGTTTGAGCTCCACACTCGGCCCGTCGGAAGTTTCCTTGATGACGACATAAACAGGTTGAGGCGAACGGTTTTCAAAGATCAGTTCGTCGAGACCGGTCCACTTGAACTTGGCGCCGAACTTGCCGCTGCCTGTCGACCACATGGCAGCCGGCAAACCCTTGCGCGACCCTTTGATCGGACTATAGCCGGAGAAGTAGGTCCTCAAGCCGGTCATGGCGCTGCTGCCGGTGAGCAGGCCGGTGTTGACGATCAACGGATTTTCATCACAGTATGCCTCGGTGATCCTGCGTTCAGCCAGCATTTGAAAGGATCGGCCGAAACCGCCCAGAACATCTTCGAGGTTGCGGCAGGGAGCCTCCACCATCGTCATTTCAGCAGTATTCAGATCAACGGTACAACGCTTATAGAGTACTGAATCCGGGTGAGAAGCCGGATCGGTAGTCTGAAATCTCATGGGTCTCTCCTTGTTACGGCAAACCAGAAATATACGTGCGGAGGTATTGCAGAACGACTAGCCGCCTTCCAGAATCGGCAACAACGCCAGAGTGTCTCCGTCTTCCAAAAGATCTTCAACGCTGCCGTGAGCACCATTGACAAGGACGATACCGAGAAGATTCTCAGGAATCAGAAACTTGTCAACGATATCCTGCACACTGGTTCCGGAGGGATAATCGGTAGACTCTTCCTTGAACCGGTCGATCCGGAAAACACCGTGAAACTTAACGGTTACCCGCATATTCATCCTCCCTGACATTTAACAGGCCTTAATCAAACGTAAAGCTGTCTACCACATTCATAAAAGAGTTTGCCCAAACTTTTCAAGAATTTCAAGTTTTTCTAATTATTTCGTAACTATTCAGCCCATCCCGCACAAGCCTGGCTGAAAGGGTTATTCCTCCCATCTGATCTCCATTTTCGTCATCTTCTATGTTAAGATATCGCCGGAAGGAGCTTGAACAGATATGGACTGGAAAAATTTTTTTGACCGCCTCGGCATGAACGGCACGCACTGGCAATGGCGCATGATGCGCTGGGAAAGAAGCTGGCGCAGCCTGCTCAGAGGAAACTTTGCCAATAGCGACTGGTCGATGACGAAAATCATCATCACACTCAATCTGCTACTGTTTATTCTCATGATTTTCCATGGTTTCAGATATGGTCTGGGACTGCAATCTGTCCTCAACCCAAGAGGTGACCTGCTGATTTACAGCGGGGGCCAGTACTGGCCGCTGGTCCTGGATGGCGGTCAGTGGTGGCGCTGCATCACCTACGCCTTTACGCACGGCGGGCTGATTCACCTCGGCTTCAACATGATGGTGCTCTACCAGGTGGGTCCGATAATCGAGCAAGAGGTCGGGACCGTACGCTTTATCGTGCTCTACACGCTCACCGCTCTGACGGCAACCCTGTTAGGCCTGATCTGGCACCCGAACGTGCCGGTGGTTGGGGCATCTGGATCGCTGTTCGGCCTGATCGGCTTCGCAATCACCTACTACCACCGGGTCGGCGGCCCGGCAGCGCACAACTATCGAAATTTCATGCTGAAGTGGGCAGCTTTTGCCTTTGTTTTCGGGCTGATGGTCGGCGCGGACAACGCCGGGCACCTGGGAGGGGCTGTCGGCGGTGCAGCACTTGGGCAGGTTCTGCCGATCGGCATCCGTGGACGGCAGGCTCTACGGTCAGTGTTCAACCTGCTCGGCGGGTTCTGTGCCCTCGCAACGGTCGCCAGCCTCGTGTTGCTGGTCTTTTCCTGGTTCAGTGGCTGATGGCTTAGCCATCTCAAGACTTTAATATGGCAAAGATCAAGATTCCAGCAACCCCGGCCACCCGTTTTCTCAAACAGGAGAAGGTGTCTTTTACACCGCATCTGTATGCCTATGAAGAGCGTGGCGGATCAGCCATCTCTGCGCGAGAGTTGGGAGTTGACGAGCATCATGTTGTCAAAACCCTGATCATGGAAGACAATAACGGCAGCCCGCTTGTCGTCCTGATGCACGGTGACCTGGAGGTCTCCACCAAGGAACTGGCACGCATTCTCGAGGTAAAAGCTGTTCA
>DAOVNV010000095.1 GCA_030630015.1 Desulfuromonadales bacterium
GCAAGGAGTTGATCAGGCAGGGCTATTCGGTGCTCCCCTCCAGCGGTAATTACCTGTTTGTGATCCCGCCGGATCGTGATGGCAAGCGGGTTTACGAGGGCCTGTTTGCCCGCAGGATTCTGGTGCGCTATTTCAGCGACCCTGCCCTGGCTCATGGCATGCGCATTTCCATCGGAACGGACGAGGAGATGGACAAGATGCTGGCAACCCTGGCGGAGATCGGTTAAAGGCCCGGCGTCGCCTGCGGCTATGCCGTGGCAAGCGAGTGGCCCGCCGTCGCCTGAGGTTATGGCGTGGTAAGCGAGTGGCGCGAAAAATTGCCATCAAAAGGCTGCCAGCCAGTTTCTTATCTTCCTTTTGCTCTGTCGCGGATCATGACTGACGATCAGGAGAAAATCTGCCAATTGATTATCCGGCAGCGGCCCACGCCCGGTCCGGAACTGGACCGCCTGCTGCAAGCTCTCCAGGCGGAGTTCGGACTCGATACCTATACTGCCCGGCAGCGTCTGCTCGGTCCGGGATTGGCAATGTTCGGTAAGGGCAGCCGGGAGAAAACCGCTAAAATAGCCGGTTTTCTGCGCCAGTATGGCTATGCCTGCTGGCTTGTTCCTCCGCTGACACCGCTCTTTGCACCCGACCGTCTGCGCGGTCTTGAAATCCATCAGGACTCTATTCGGTTTGACTGCCAGAAAGGGCCGGTGCAGCTGGAACGAGGCGATCTGGTGGTTGCGGTCCTGGCGGACCTGTCAGGTGGTCTGAGTGACAAGCATGTCAAACGTCTGCTGGCCCAGAATACCTATCGGGGGCGTGACGCTCTGCAGGTCCTTAGCCGGGACGAGATGGTGCAGGCCATCTATAAGGGGCAGCCGGTCTTTGATTTCTATCTGCTGGACGACCAGGGCGGCATCAGGCAGGCCGTACGGGTGCTGCCGGGCCGCTTCAACATTGAAGGGCTTGGTGCGCGGGCCGGCATGAGTACCGTCAAAAATCTTCAGGCAATGCTCTCCCTGGTCGAGGAGTACGCCGGTTCTTGCCGCATCCATTATGACTTTGGCCTCAGTCAATTACCGAAATGCCAAATTGCCCGGCAGTCTGAGAGCCCCTCGGCAACCATCGAGAACCTTGACAGTTTGACCCGATACGGCTGGTTGGTAACCCGTTTGAGTGGTGACGGACTGCCGTCGGTTGCTGTTCCTCCCGATGAGGCCGACCTGGTTGCTGGAATTGCAGCGGCGGCGGTTATCGGTCAGCCGGCGCTCGGTGCTGCGTTTGGACAAGGTGGCAGTGCCGAAGCGGTTCCGGGTCTCGGTGAGGTAACAGAAGCAATTCGCTCGACCCTCAAGGAGGAGCAGACCGAAACCTCCAGGGGGAGCGGGACTGCTGACAGTGCGTCTGCGGGTAAAAGTTTGCCACCGCCGCCCGAACTGCCGGCGCAGGGGGTCTCACTGCGCCGGGGATTGACGGTCACTGCGACAGTTGTCGGGGTTATCCTGCTGATTCTGGTCAGCGAGGGCCATGTCGCACTGCTCAGGCCCGTTGCCCATTACGGGATGGCTGCCGGAGTCTTTCCAGGATTGCTTTCAATCGGCCTGTTCTGGGGCGGTTTTTACTTTATCCGACTTAAGCGGCGGGTGGAAAATACGCCAACCAGCAAGGTGCGATCCATCGCCATGGGGATGGTGGAGGTCCACGGCCGGGCCAGCCGCATGTATGCCCTGGTGGCGCCGATGACCCAGGCCCCCTGTGTATTCTACCGGCTGCGCAAGTACCGCCGCGATAGAAACGAACAGTGGAAGCTGGTTCGTGAGGTGGATAGCCGCCATGTCCCGTTTCAGGTGGATGATGGCACAGGTCGAGTGACCGTCGACCCGGCCGGGGCGTCGGTGAGAGCCAAAACCCGTCAGAGCGGTTATCCGGGGCAATCCCCCTTGACCTTTACCGCCTTCAACCGGGAATATGAGAACGAGAAGTGGATCGAGGATATTATCTACGAGGGGACCAGCCTCTATGTCCTCGGTTACGCCCGCCCGCTCAAGGAAGAGCGCCTGAGCCTGCGTGAACGGACCACGGCAACACTGCGTGACCTCAAGCTTGACCCCCGGGCAATGCATCGTTACGATACGGATGACGACGGCCAGATCAGTGAAGCCGAATGGAATGCTGCGCGCAGCGATGCCGAACAGATTGCACTGCAGGAGCACCTGGCCGAGCGCAATGTTCGCAAGCGCCAGGAAGAGCATGTCGTCATTGCCAGGCCGCGCCAGAGGAAACTGCCGTTTGTCATCGCGGAAACTGTTTCCGAAGCACACTTGACCCGAAAGTACGGTCTGGTCAGTATCCCGCTGTTGATTGCCGGTCTTGCGGCATTTGTTTTTGCAGTCTACAAGCTCTTGGAATCTCTAAGATTCTAATTCTTGCTCACCGTAAGGAGGCATCATCATGACAGGCTGGATTGTCCTTGGAGTCCTGGCTTTTATCCTGGTTGCGTTGGTGATCTATGTCATCACCATCTACAATGGTTTTGTAGCGCTCAAGAACAATATCGAGCGCAACTGGAGTAACATTGACGTGCTGCTCAAGCAGCGCTATGACGAACTGCCCAAGCTGATCAAGGTCTGCGAAGGCTACATGCAGCACGAGCAGAAAACTCTCGAGGCGGTGATCAAGGCTCGTTCGATGGCTGGCCAAGCGCGCACCGACCAGCAGAAAATGCAGGCTCAGAACATGCTCTCGGATACTCTGAAATCATTGTTCATGGTCGTTGAGAAATATCCCGACCTGAAGGCGGACAAATCCTTCCAGCAGTTGGGTTACCGGATTACCGAACTTGAAGACCAGGTCGCCGACCGCCGCGAGTTCCTCAATGAATCGGTCAATCTCTACAATATCCGACTGGAGCAGTTCCCCGATGTGATCATCGCTCGCATCTTCAACTTTGCCAGGCGTACGCTCTGGCAGATCGACCCGGAACATCGCAAGGACATCAAGGTCGAGTTCCAACATACCTAGGAACCTGTCGGACTTGACAGGCTCCTGGGGCGACAGGCCGGGTGGCACCCGAAACCTTCTGATTTTGCGTGTTTTGTGCAATTGTGCCGGGAGAAGGTCTCTGATATGATGTATAGATAAATATTGTTCCCCGGGAGGCTCAGGGCCTGTCTGATTGACATAATCAGCCAGCAGCCTGAGTGGGATGTATGGAGTCAGTTTATAAATCTGTCAGCAGCCAGATTGATCCGCGTGATCTTTTCCGGTTGCTGCGCCGTCAGCATTCTTCGCTGCCGTTCAACCTGTCATTCTATGCCGAGAATCGGCAATCTATGTCTTTGCGGCAAGCCGTCCTGGCTGCCTGCTGTCCGCTGGAAGGCAATGTGTGCTGCACTGAAGATTGCCAGCATTTGTGGCAGAGCTCTCTGGACAAAGCCCTTCTTGCCAAAACTCCACAGATTCATCTTTGCCCAAAACAGTTTCTGGGGTTTGTCTTGCCGCTTCAGCGTGGCGATGCTCCTGTCGGGTTTCTGCTTGGAGGAGGTCTTCGTGAGAAGGCGGCGCATTCGGTTCTTGCCGGCCCCTCTATTGATGACGACAAGACAACGACCCTTCGGACGGCCAACCAGTCCTCGCGAGCTCTGACTGCAACTGTCGATGAGGCGGCCAGTGTCGTTGATGAGATTTTTCAACTCCTGCCTCGTTTGCTCGAGCAGCAACTTCACCCTATGAGCCTCGCGCGGATGACGAAGAGTCTGGAGTCGGCGCGATTTCTGGCGCGTGAAATCGCTCAGTGTGGTTCAGCAGAAGACGCCATCGGGATGGCTGCAGAGACGCTCGCCGTCTTGTTCGATGTGCCCCGGCTGCTGATTCGGGTGGGCCGGCCTGATCAGGTGGGGAGTACCCGCGCGGCTCTCGGTTTCAGCCCGGAAGAAATTGAGCAGATAGAAAAAGGGCTCCCTGAGATTCTCAAAGTTAATAATTCAGCGGCCGGGGTCTTGCCGGAAGAAGCCTTGAGCCTGATCCTCCCTCAAATAGAAACACGTTCCGCCTTCTTTGCGCCGCTCACAGAAGGCAAGCAGATGCTGGGCCTTGCCGTTTTACTCGATACCGATCTGCATCCACGTGACCAGGCGCTGTGCGATCTCATTCTCGATCGTCTTTCCGCACGTCTTCAACAGTTGAAGATGGAAGAAGATCGCCGCAAAGAGCGTGACTATTCGACAAAACTGATCAGTATGATCAGCGCTCTCAGCATGATAGACAGCCAGAAAGAGCTTTATCGTAATATGCTCGAGATGTCCGCCGAGCTCTGCGGTGCAGAAAGTGGCTCATTAATGCTTCTCGATGAGACGGCTGCGAGTTTGACTATCACCGCCGCCAGAGGGATGAGTTCTCCTGTTGCACAGAGTGTCGCAATTTCGGTCGGTGAAGGTATTGCCGGTCGTGTTGCCCAGGGCGGCCTTCCGCTCATGGTCAATGACATCGAAAAGGATGAACGGATTGCCACTCGGAACAGGCCGCGCTTTAAAACCAAGTCCTTTATCTGCTTGCCCTTAAAAACAGGTGACAATTTTGTCGGCGTACTCAATCTTGCCGACAAGGGTGATGGCTCGAGTTTCACGGAGGCAGATTTACGTCTGCTGCAATCCTTTGTGGCGCATGCCGTTCAGATGATAGAACGGACAGCGGTCCTGGAACGGGCGGGTCATCTTGAAAAGCTGTCAATTACCGACCCGTTGACCGGGCTCTATAACCGGCGTTTTCTGGAAAGTCGCCTTGATGAGGAGATTAACCGCAGTCAGCGTCAAGAGCAAAAATTCAGCCTGATCCTGGCTGATCTTGATAATTTCAAAATCTACAATGATGTGCTCGGTCACCTGGCCGGAGACAAAGCCTTGCAGAAGGTTGCCGATCTTATGCGCAGCACGGCACGCGAAATGGATATCGTCACCCGCTATGGAGGTGAGGAGTTTTGCCTGATTTTGCCGGGGACAGGAAAAAAGGAGTGCCTTTTTGTTGCTGAACGTCTGCGGCGAGCCATCGAGGTCGCAATCTTTCCGGGTGAGAGTCACCTACCGTTGGGACGACTGACCGTCAGCCTGGGGGTTTCGGCCTATCCGGATGATGGTGAAGGCCCCGAGGCATTGATTCATGCAGCAGACCTGGCCCTTTACCGTGCAAAACATAATGGCCGAAACCGCCTGGTGCTGTATCATGCTGATCTGTCGCAGACCCTGGTGGCTCCTGGTCAGGCGAATTAGTTCCTTTCTGAACCGACCTCCCCCTCTTTTCACTCTCGGATATAGATTCTGCTTGACAGGGTTCTTCTGTAAGGGTAGTTTTGTGCATATACACAAAACATGTTCGGCCATTCATGTCCGAATGAACGACTATGTCACCAGGAATCAAGGAGATCAAGGATGATTATCGCTGTAACTGCACAACAGGGCCGGATGGATGCTCAAGTGGATCCCCGCTTCGGGCGGGCCGCTTTTTTCATGATTGCCAACACCGAGACTATGGAAGTTCACGCCCATGACAACGCCGATGGCGTGGGGGCCAGCAACGGTGCCGGAACCGGCGCCGCCCAAATGATGTCTGAACAGAAGGTGGATGTTCTGTACACCGGCAAGGTTGGCCCCAAAGCGGCTGACGCATTGGAAAAGGCGGGGATTCGTGTTGTGGAAGATGCCACGGGTACCGTCGAGGAAGTTCTGGTCAAAGCTGCACAAAATGCCCCGCCGACCTCCGGCGGAGGTGGTGCTGGACAAGAGTCCGTGCAATTCGAGCCAGCTGAGCCGGTGACTGAAGGTGCGGTCAGGGTGGCCATCCCTTCCGATACGATGGCGGGTCTTGAAGCGCCCCGTTCCGGGCATTTTGGCAAGTGTGCCTATTATACGCTGGTCGATATTGCCGACAAAAACGTTGTTGCCGTACAGTCGATGCAGAACGGCGGCCATGTTGTCGGCGGTTGCTCGGTGCCGGTCATGTTGCTCAAGGGCTGGGATGTCGACAGTGTTGTCGTCGCCGGGATTGGCGGGCGGCCGCTGATGGGATTCCGGGAAGAGGGGATTGAGGTTTACTCCGGGCATGGTGCAACGGTTCAGGAAACGGTCGATGCTTATCTGCAGGGTCTGATCGGGCCGATCAGCCAGGACCAGGTTTGCGGCGGCGGGCCTGCCGTCTAGCTCTGCCATTACGTTTTGCAATTCCAGCTTTCGGGCCGGGGCCGGCAATCTGCCGCCTCGGCCTGATTACGGTTGGAGCTGCAACATTTCAGAACCAGAAGATGAGGGACAGTCATGATTATCTCGGTAGTCAGCGGCAAAGGTGGTGCCGGCAAGACGACCATCGCCACCTCGCTGGCATATATTCTCAAAGCAGACTATTACGACCTGGATGTCGATGCACCTAACGGCGAATACTTTCTGCAGCCGCAGGATTGGCAGTCGCGTCGGGTGCATCAGCTTCAGCCGGTTATTGACAAAGACGCCTGTACGGCGTGTGGGCTTTGCACGCATGAGTGCCGTTTTCACGCCCTCTACAAGATTCTGGATACGATCTACCTCACCGACACCCTGTGCCACAGCTGCAACCTGTGCCAGGAGGTCTGTCCGGAAGGGGCGATCAGCTATCAACAGATGTCGATTGGCGAGGTGCGGACCGGTTTATCTGAACGCACCGCAGCACGGGCGATTATCGGCGATCTTACGATCGGATCAACGCGTGGTACGGCCCTGATCCAGGATATCGTGCGGAACTTGGATACGACAACCGGCCATGTCATTATCGACGGTCCGCCGGGCAATTCCTGCGCGGCGGTGGCGGCGATCAAACCGGCAGAACTGGTTGTCCTGGTGGTTGAACCGACGCCTTTCGGTATTCACGATATGCTGCAGACCATGGAGATTGTTGAAGGCATGCAAAAGCCGGTGGTCGTTGTCGCTAACAAGTCCCAGGATGATGCTCCCCTACAGGCGATTCTCGAAAAGCGGGGCTATGCAATCTCTGCCTCGATCCCTCTGAACAGTGACTATCACCGGCTGTTGCTCGACGGGGAGATTCTCAGCCAGGCCAGTCAGCATGTGCATGACGTGCTGCAGCAGGCGATCAGTACGGAGGTGGCGATATGAGCATTCATCAGGTTGCCGTCATGAGCGGCAAGGGTGGGGCCGGCAAGACATCTTTCACGGCGGCTCTGCTGAAACTTTTTCCTGAGGTTGTGGCTGTGGATGCTGACGTCAACGCATCGAATCTGCCGATCCTGCTCGGACCGGAACAGTTGTCAAAAGCCGACTACTTCGGGATGGACGTCGCCGAAATCGACAGGCAAAGCTGTTCCGGTTGTGGCAAATGCGTGGAGATCTGTGCTTTTGAGGCAATTGACCATGACGGTGAAAAGCACTTCACAGTCAATGACGAATGTGAAGGCTGCGCCGCTTGTGCCTGGGTCTGTCCGCAGAAGGTGATCAGCCTGGTTCCGCATTGCTCGGGACGCAAATATGTCAGCAAAATCGAGAATGGCTTCATGGTACACGCCGATCTGGTGCCGGGCGAGGACAACAGCGGCAAGCTGATTGCCAGTATCCGGGAGGATGCCAGGGCTCTGGCCGAAGAGAAGCAATTGACGTCCATCGTGATCGACGGGCCGCCCGGAACCAGTTGCCAGGCGATTTCCAGTCTGACCGGGGTACAGCTGGTGCTGGCGGTCCTGGAGGAAAGCCTGAGCGGCCTGTCCGACTACAAGCGATTGGCCCAACTGCTGGAGAAGTTTCGTCTGCCCCACCTGGTGGTGGTCAACAAGGGTGGGCTGAATGCCGAACTTGGCGCCCGGGTCGATGCTGCTGTTATAGAGCATGGCGGCAAGATTATCGCCCGCATCCCCTTCGATCCGGAGATCCCGCAGAGTCTGGCTCGCAGGGAGACGTTGCTCGACATGCCGGAATATCGTCCGGTCGTCGAAGAGGTTTTCAGGCAAATCCAGGCTTGATCCGCTTTGATACACAAGCTTTCCAAATGGACAAAAGCCCCGCCATCAGGTCGGGGCTTTTGTGTATCTGGGCGGTAAACTCTCAGACCGGAAGCCTCCGGGCCAAGGTCGGTTTTTAAGCTGCAACACATCGAATTTTCAGTCCTTTTGACAATTCTAATTTCTACAATATAGTTGTATGAGCAAGGCTCACTTCCCAATTGGAAAACTTATTCAGGAATTTGCCCAACCTGGGAGTCAGGGGAACTGCAAGTGAGAAACTGGTTTGGTCGCCAAACTTTACGAGGAAAGGTGCAGATCGTCATTCTGGCGACGACCACAACAGCGCTCCTGGTTCTGTTTGTCATCCAGGCTGTGCTCCAGTATGTCGATTTGCGACAGTCTATTCTGAAAGACATTCGCCTCCTGGTTGACACTGTCTGCGAAAGTTCCTCCGCCTCTCTGGTCGCTGGTGATCAGGGTGTGGCAACAGAGGTTTTAGCCAAACTGAGTTCCGAACCAAAAATTCTCAGTGGGCAGATTTATGATCGCAAGGGTGATATTTTTGCGGGATTCGGCCAAAAGTTAAATCCCAGTTATCATGAACATTTCAGGTTTAATACGGCTCCCAAATACCACTACCAGTTCTACTTTGACCATGTGTGCCTGCACCAGCCCATCATGCACAAGGGGGAATGGCTGGGGACC
>DAOVNV010000116.1 GCA_030630015.1 Desulfuromonadales bacterium
AGATGCCCGACACCGAACTGGAAGACCTCCTCAAAAAGATTTTCAACCACCTCGGCGTCAGCTTTGTCGATATGCTCCGATTGGACCTGTTTTCCGGCCAGAGAGATATGGACAGGTATTTTGCTTTCGAGGGCATCGAACATCTCCATGAGGCATTGAAACTGGGGCGCGGCGGCATCATGCTCAGCGGTCACATCGGCTTCTGGGAGGCGGGAGCTTTCTTTCTGCCGCAGCTTGGCATACAAGCCGGCTTCGTTGCCAAGCCGATGCGCAACCCGCTGGTCGATGCCTACCTTGCCCGCATGCGGGCAGCCTCCGGATGCTACATGATTAACAGCCGCAAGGGAGCGCGACGCATTATCAAGGCACTTCAGCAGAATCACCTGGTCGGCATCCTCATGGATCAGCACAGAAGCCAGAGAGAAGCCGTCAAAGTTCCCTTCTTCGGACGGCCCGCTTACACGACGCCAATCGTGGCCCAGATAGCCATGAAACGACAGACGCCTATCGTCCCTATTTTCGTCTATCGCAAAGATGACGGTCGATATACCGTCCGGATTGAACCGATGATCATCCTTGACGCCGGGGCGATGACTGAAGAAGACATTGTCAGAAACACCGCCCTATTGACTGAATGCATTGAACAAGGCATCCGCAAGGACATCAGTCAGTGGTTCTGGGTACACCGGAGGTGGAGGGTGTAAACGGGACGAGGGACGAGGGACGCGAAACATCTTACAATCAAAAATATCAATCAAATTCATGCATCTGAAACTAAACAATGCCGACAAATAAACCTTTCAATGTAGTTCTGATCGAACCGGAGATCCCTCCGAATACCGGCAATATCGCCCGACTGTGCGGTGCGACCAATACAGTGCTGCACCTGGTGGGCAAACTGGGGTTTTCACTGGATGACAAGCACCTGAAACGTGCCGGGCTGGACTACTGGGACGCCGTTGATATCCGGCGCTGGAAAAGCCTGGAGGAACTGCAGCAGGCTTGTCCTGACGGACGCTGGTGGTACACCTCAAAGAAGGCGGAAAAGTCTTATTTGCAAGTCAGTTATAAACCGGGAGACTTCCTGGTTTTCGGCAAGGAGACCTTAGGCCTGCCTGAAGAACTGATCGATCAGAACGCCGACCAGGCGATCCGCATCCCGATCGTGAATCCTGCAGTGCGCAGCTTCAACCTTGCCAACTCCGTCGCGATCATCCTGCATGAAGCGATACGGCAGAACATCGTGGAACGAGGTACGCGGGACGAGGGACGCGAAACACCTAAAACAAGCTTTAACGCATAGACACAAAATTAAAAAAAGACGCAAAGAGAATCTTTAAGGTTAAAACCCAAAAGATTTTCTTTGCGTCTTTTCGTTAATATCGATTTAAAGATTTTCGCGTCCCTCGTCCCGCGTCCCGCGTACCTTTGTTCAATCGAGTCTATTTTCTATCCGGATAAACAAGCTCTCGCCCTGGATAACATCCTGGCGATCGATCTCGGTCAAAGCGGCCTGGATGTTGCTTTCGTTCGCTTCGTGCGTCATCAGCACGATCGGTACGGCTTCCGCTTCATGACGATGCGGTTGCATCATCGATTCGATGCTGATCTGGTACTTGCCCAGGATGCCGGTGATCGTCCCCAGGACACCCGGCTGATCATTAACGAAAAAGCGGAGGTAATAGGACGAGACGATGTCCGACATCGGCTTGATGCTCAAGTCTCTCACCACGGAGCGCGGGCAAGCCATTGCCGGACTGTGCGGGCTGCAACCGGTTACCAAGTCGCGGGCGACCGAAACGACATCACCCATCACCGCACTGGCAGTGGCTTCACTTCCGGCGCCATGTCCGGAGAGCAGCACCGGACCGACAAAGTCTCCGACCAGGCGCACGGCATTGAAGACGCCGTCGATATCCGCCAGAGGATAGCTTTCAGGGATCATGGTCGGATGCACACGTGCCTCGATCTCGCCATTATCCATCTTGCCGATGGCCAGCAACTTCAACTTGTAGCCGAAGGCATCGGCAAACTGGATATCCAGCGCAGTCACCTTGCTGATCCCCTCGGTATATATGCTGTCAAAATCGACGCTGGTCCCGAAACATAGACCGCAAAGCAGTGCCAGTTTATGTGCCGTATCGATCCCTTCAACATCAAAAGTCGGGTCGGCTTCGGCATAACCCTTTTCCTGAGCATCCTTGAGAACGGTCTCAAAATCATCGCCGTCATCCGCCATGCGGGTCAGGATATAGTTGCAGGTGCCGTTCAGAATGCCGAAGAGACTGTGAAACCGGTTGGCGCAAAGGTTTTCCTTAATTGCCGAGATAATCGGGATACCGCCGCCAACTGCAGCCTCGAACATGACATTGACACCGGCCGACTCGGCCGCAGCAAAGATTTCGTCACCATGCTTGGCCAGCAACGCTTTGTTGGCTGTAACGACATGCTTGCCCTGTGAAATCGCCTTGAGTACAAAGGTCCGGGCTGGCTCGTAACCGCCGATAAGCTCGATAACCACCTGGATGGAAGGATCCTCCAGCAGGGCGTCGGCGTCGGTGGACAACAGGCCGGGATCAACCGTGACGCCACGATCCGTGGTAATATCAAGGTCAGCGATCCTGACCAGTTCCAAGGGCAGGCCGAGCCGTTCCTGCAACAGGTCGCCGTTCTTCTGAAAAACTTCCACAACACCGGTGCCGATAGTTCCGAAACCAAGCAAACCGACATTTATCTTGTCCATAGATACACCCTTATGCCATCAAGCCTTCAACCAGAGAAAGCCGACATGCAGTGAAATCGAGATTTTCGTTATCAAGTTCTGCTCTTACCAAATCGACAGTACTGTCTTCACTCAGCTCGGTAAACAGGGGCAGGCAGACGGCAAGATCCCTGAAGCCCGCCTGATAAGCGTTAGCCAACAGATGCCTGATTAACACCGTGTAGGTTTCCAGGCAGAGACCATCCCACTTACCGCCGCCAACGAACAACGACCAGTCAGTGTGAAGCTTGGCATTGTTTTGAAATACCGCATGCTCACCGGCACGGCCGGTCAACTGCCCATCCAGCAGCAACCGAGTCAACTGACCGTCCAGGCGCCAGTCAACAACGGCACAGGGGCCACGCAAGGGCCGCTGGTCCTCGAAATAAAGAACCGCCACCGCATCGCCGTTGAGTTGATCCGCAGGGAGGTTGACAAATTCCAGTGTGGTCATTGACTGGATGTCCGGGTTTTACGTGCCAACGGGTCAAGAATGCCGTTAATAAATGAAGATGTTTCACCAGTCCCGAAGCGCTTGCCGACCTCAATCGCCTCGTTGATCACAACATTAGCAGGGACGTCTGTGCAGCACAAAAGTTCGTAAGCGGCCATGCGCAAAAGAGCCAGGTCAACGCGGGCCATGCGATCAAGCGCCCAGTTGGTGGAAAAATCCGCGAGAGATTTGTCGATCTGTTCGAGGTTCTCGGAAACACCGGAAACCAGGCTTTCGGCAAAGTGCCTGACTTCGGGCCGAATAGCGGTGGTCACCTCATCCATAGCCTCACCGAGCACATCGTCACAAAACTCGAACTGCCCCCAGAAATCGGACAGGACTTCTTCAAGACTTCCACCCTCATGATCGGACAAGCTGTATAAAAGCTTCAGGGCCATTTCACGACCCTGGCGCCGTATTCCCACAGACATATGAATTAGAACTCTTTGTAGAGGTTGACCATTTCCACGGCGGCCATGGCAGCGTCGAAACCCTTGTTGCCCGCCTTGCTCCCGGCCCGCTCGATCGCCTGCTCGAGAGTATCCGTGGTCAGCACACCGAAGGCTACGGGAATACCTGCTTCCATGGAAACTGCGGCAACGCCCTTAGAAACTTCGGCGCTGACATATTCGAAGTGGGGCGTCGCTCCACGGATCACCGCGCCAAGACAAATAATAGCGTCATAGTTGCCTGATTGGGCCATCTGCTTCGCCGCAGGGGGGATTTCAAAAGCACCTGGAACCCGGGCGATGCTGATATCTGCGTCATCGGCGCCATGGCGGATCAGGGCGTCGATCGCACCTTCGACCAGGCGGTCACTCACAAAACTGTTGAAACGGCTGACCAGCAGGCCAAACTTGAGACCCTTTGCGCTCAGATTTCCTTCAATAATTTTGGGCATGGCTAAGCTCCCGTAGGGTTAATGACTGTCGGCAACAGCCTTAAATATTTTCCAGTAAATGCCCCATCTTCTGCTGCTTGGTCTGCAGATACTTGAGGTTTGACTTGGTTGGGGTGATCTGGATCGGGATCCTTTCAACGATCTTGAGGCCGTAGCCTTCCAGACCGATGATCTTCCGGGGATTGTTAGTCAGCAAGCGTATCTCGCTGATCCCCAGATCGGACAAGATCTGTGCCCCGATACCATAGTCGCGCAGATCGGCCTGAAAACCGAGCATTTCGTTCGCTTCGACCGTGTCGTGCCCGGCATCCTGCAGGCAGTAAGCCTTCAGCTTGTTGACCAGTCCGATGCCGCGGCCTTCCTGGCGCATATAGAGAATGACACCGGAACCCTCCTCGTCTATGGCATGCATGGCGGCGTGCAATTGAGGGGCACAATCACAGCGTTGCGAACCGAACACATCTCCGGTCAGACACTCTGAATGCACCCGGACCAACACCGGTTTATCCGGATCAATCTCGCCTTTGATCAAAGCCATATGGTGTGCTTTGTCAACATCGTTCTCATACACGACCGCCCTGAACTCACCGCCATACTCGGTGGGCAGAGTTGTCTCGGCCGCGCGGCGCACCAGAAGTTCCTTGCGCATGCGGTAGGCTACCAGATCTTCAATCGTCACAATTTTGAGGTCGTGCTTTTTTGCAAACTTTCGAAGCTGTGGCATCCGGGACATGGTGCCATCATCGTTCATCACTTCACAGATCACGCCGGCTGGTCTGAGCCCGGCCAGGCGGGCGAGGTCAACAGAACCTTCGGTCTGACCGGCACGAACCAGGACACCACCCTTTTTGGCGCGCAAGGGGAAAATATGGCCGGGGCGTGCCAGATCACGGGCGGTCGTTTCGTCGTCAATGGCAACCTGGATCGTATGCGCACGATCGGCGGCAGAAATTCCGGTGGTAACGCCACGTCGGGCTTCTATAGAAATGGTGAATGCGGTCCCGAACGAGGACGTATTATCCTGGACCATAAGGGGCAGATCCAGGTGATTGGCTCTCTCCTCGGTCAGGGACAGGCAAATCAGGCCGCGCCCTTCACGGGCCATGAAATTGACGACCTCGGGGGTCACCATCTCGGCAGCAAGGCAAAGATCACCTTCGTTCTCCCGGTCTTCATCATCAACCAGGATCACCATCTTGCCTTGGCGAATATCTTCCAGGGCGGCTTCTATACGTGCTATCGGCATAACTTCTCCTCAAAGTGTAAGACTACTTATACCTGCATCAGTGAATATCCGACGGCAAAAAGCACAAGTCATTGAACTGCCTGAGCCTTCCAAAAATCGCCTCTGAACCACTGGGTACAGCTCAGATTTTTGAAAAACTCATTCAGTCCAAGCACTTGCACCCTTTATCCGCCGTCTATTCACAGATTCAGGTAATATTTCATAAAAACCCGTGTTTGGCAAGGATATCTGCAGAAATCCCCGCTGGCTTTGGTAACGTTTCCCCCTCCAGAAACCGGGCGACATACTTGCCGATCAGATCAGTTTCAACATTGACCTTGTCTCCAACCTGGCTGGCTTTGAGAGATGTCATTTCCAGGGTATGGGGGATAATCGCAACACTGAAGGTGTCTGCGGCGACCTGATTGACCGTCAGACTGATGCCATCGACAGCAACCGATCCCTTGGCAATCAGGAGTTTTGTCGATCCCGAATCATCAAATCGAAAAACAAACCGCCAGGCATTCGCATCGAGCCTGCGCTCTACAATTTGTGCCACGCTGTCGACATGCCCTGTAACAAGGTGTCCGCCAAGACGGTCAGACAAACGCATAGCCCGTTCAATGTTCACTTGACTGCCCCGGCGCAAACTGCCGAGCGTAGTGACCCCAAGTGTCTCAGGAGAAACATCGGCCGTGAAGCGCCCGCCACCGAACCGGGTCACAGTCAGGCAGACGCCGTTCACTGCAATACTCTCTCCGAGCTGCAGTTCTGCCATCGGCAGTCCGGTCACGATCGTCAGGCTGCATTGCTGGCTGCCCTGCTGCAGAGACTCCAGTTGTCCGAGATCTTCAATCAGGCCGGTGAACATGCTGCAACCTCCCCTTCAATCAGAATATCGCCGTCAATCTGACGGAACTGTACGTCGGTTAGACGCCAGGCCTTGCTGATTTGCGATACGCCAGTGCCAGACAACAGGGCGTGGCCATCGTCGCCGCCCAGCAGTATTGGTGCAATAAAGAGCATGACCCGATCGATCAGTCCGGCGCGCAGCATCGCACCGCTCAGTCGGCTACCACCTTCGAGCATCAGAGACAACAGGCCACAGTCTCCAAGACTTTTCATTATGTCACCAGGATCAAGGTGTTCGCCCAGCATGTCGAGCCGGACAACTTCGACGCCCAACTCGAGAAAAGGTCTGATGGCCTGTTCCGAGTGCTGTCTGGCCGTCACCAGGATCCTTCGGGCCGGAGAAGAAGGATTGTAAACCTCAGCTTGCGGCGTTGTGACCAGACCACTGTCGATAACGATCCGTGCCGGGTTTCTGCCCCCTTCTTCGAGGCGAGTCGTCAGGCGTGGATTGTCAGTAAGAACAGTGCCGGATCCTATCAAAATCCCGTCAACCCGATTGCGCACCCGGTGCACAAGCTCGCGACTTTTTTCGCAGGAAATCCAGCGAGAATCGCCGGTTGCTGTCGCGATCCGGCCATCCAGGGTCATGGCAGCCTTGAACAGGACATAAGGCAGACCCATGGTCACATGCTTGGCAAAGGGAGCGATCAGGCGTTCACATATCGGACCGAGGATGCCGGTTTCTACGGAAATTCCGGCTTCGCGCAGGATGGCCACACCACGCCCGGACACCTGCGGGTTCGGGTCAGCGGCTCCAACGAAAACCTGACTGACGCCAGCCTCGATCAAGGCATCAGTACAGGGGCCGGTGCGGCCATGATGGCAACAGGGTTCAAGGGTGACAAAGAGAGAAGCTCCCCTGGCCAGGGAACCGGCCTGACGGAGGGCGAAAATTTCTGCATGGGGCTGCCCAGCTGCGGGGTGAAAACCCTCCCCGACCACAACCCCGTCGCGGACCAGAACGGCACCGACCGGAGGGTTTGGCGCGGTTTGCCCTTCAGCTCTCCTGGCGAGAGCCACAGCCTGTTGCATAAACCTTTCAGGATTTGTCATGCCTCCACATATCCTTATGTAGCTTTATTCTTGATGCACTCACAATAACTCATAAGATGGCTAAGCATTAATCGGTGGATGTGGAAGGCTGTTTGGTTGCGCCGCGGGCCAGGATGTCCGACAGTTCTGACATAAACTCGTTGATATCACGAAACTGACGATAGACGGATGCGAAACGCACATAAGCGACTTCATCAATCGATTGCAGAGCTTCCATAACATACTCACCAATCTGGCTTGAGTCGATTTCCTTCTCACCGCATTCCTGCAGGCTTCGCTCCAGTTTGTCAACGTAGCT
>DAOVNV010000178.1 GCA_030630015.1 Desulfuromonadales bacterium
AGACCACATGCTGTGCGGTTAGTCAGACCGCTGAATAGTTACTGAAATTTTTGCTTAGCCATCTCAGGGCTTTTTGTTTGTACATCATTTCTGAACCGAACAGGAGGAGACCGATGAAAGCGATACGACTTCTCTCTCTATGTCTGCTGAGTCTGCTTCTCCCGGCCACCCTCTCTGCCGCCACCTTCAAGATTGCCACCGCCGCTCCGGAAGGTTCCAGCTGGATGCGTGAAATGCGGGCCGGTGCCATCGAGATCAAGCAACGGACCGACGATCGGGTAAAGATCAAGTTTTTTGCCGGCGGCGTGATGGGCAATGATAAGAGCGTGCTACGCAAAATGCGGGTCGGTCAGTTGCACGGCGGTGCCTTTATCTCCGGCAGTCTCTACAGAGTCGCGCCGGACGTCAACCTGTTCAGCCTGCCGCTGATCTTCCGCTCGTACGCTGAGATCGATTACGTCCGCAGCCGGATGGACGCTGACCTCAAACAGGCGGTTGAAAAGGCCGGATTTGTCTGTTTCGGTTTCGCCGAGGGTGGTTTTGCCTTGCTGATGTCTCAACAGCCGGTTTGGACCATAGATGATGTCCGAGGCCGGAAAATCTGGGTGCCGGAAGGGGACACCGTCAGCTACCGGGTGATGGAGTCGCTCGGTCTGGCGCCGGTCACCTTGCCGATCACCGATGTCATGACCGGCCTGCAGGCCGGTTTGATTGAAGTGATTGCCTCGTCGCCGATCGGTGCCCTGGCCTTTCAGTGGCATACGCGGATCAAGTACGTGACCAACACGCCGCTCATCTACCTCTACGCGACCATGGCGATCGACAAGAAAGCCTTCTCTCGTATCTCCTCCGCTGACCAGCAGACCGTGCGCGAGGTGATGGAGAATATCTATGCCCGGATCGACCGGGCCAATCGCATTGACAACGAGGCGGCGATTCAGGCGATGGTCGATACGGGGATAAAGTTTGTCGATATGACGGACGATGAGGTTGCCAAATGGCGCGGCATTGCCGGTGGGGCGGTTGACGAGATGCATCAGGAAGGATTCTTCTCCGCTGAGCTGTATGGCCGGCTGCAGTCGCTGCTTGAGCAGTATCGCAACGGCCAGGTCGCTGCCCAGCAATGATGTCCTCTTTTCTGCAGATCGTGCAACGCTTGCGCCTGGTCTGCACGATCTGCGAAAATGGCCTGCTCACCTTGATGTTGATCTCAATGATCGGGCTCGGCACACTGCAGATTGTGCAGCGAAATTTTTTCGGCAGCGGTTTCATCTGGACCGATGAGCTGCTCCGCCTTCTGGTCCTTTGGCTCGCCATGGCCGGGGCCGTCGCTGCCAGCCGCGACGACCGGCACATTGTCATCGATCTCCTCTCCCGATTCCTCAACGACAGGCACGCGCTGTTGGTTCGTACGATCCTCGACCTGTTTACCACTACCGTCTGTGTCCTGCTCGCCTGGCACACCGCCCGTTTTGTTCATGGCGAATGGGAGTATGGTGCAACTTTGTTCGATGGCTTGCCGGCCTGGCCATTTGAATTAGTGATTCCGGTTGCCTTTGCCATTATCGCCTACCGTTATAGCCTGTTTTTCTTTGTGCATGCCCGTCAGGCGATCGACTTGTGGAGGGCGGCATGATCTTTGGTGCCATCCTGATCTTGCTCGCCCTGGCTGGTGCGCCGCTGTTTGCCATCATTGCTGCCAGCAGCATGTGGGGATTCCATGACTCCGGGATCGATCTGTCGGTGATGGCGATCGAGATTTTCAGGATCGCCGAAATGCCGATCCTGCTGGCGATCCCGTTGTTCACCTTTGCCGGCTATCTGCTCAGCGAAAGCGGGGCTCCGGGCCGCCTGGTTCGGATGACCAGGGCCTTTATCGGCTGGATGCCGGGTGGACTGGCGATTGTGGCGCTGGCTACCTGCGCCTTTTTCACCGCCTTTACCGGCGCCTCCGGGGTGACGATTATCGCCCTCGGTGCGCTGCTCTATCCGGCCTTGCTTGAAGACGGCTATGGCGAAAGCTTCAGCCTCGGGCTGGTCACCACCTCGGGCAGTCTCGGCCTGCTGTTTGCCCCGTCCCTACCGCTGATCCTCTACGGCATTGTTGCCCAGCAGTCCACGATCGGCGCCGGGGTGTCGATCGATCGTCTGTTTGCCGCCGGCTTGCTGCCGGGGTTGTTGATGCTGGTTCTGCTCAGTGCCTGGGCCATCTGGCGCAACCGTAAAAACCGGGTGCCGATCAAGCGTTCCTCCAGACGGCAGTTGCTCGCCGCGATCCGAGAGTCGATTTGGGAAATTCCGTTGCCGATTGTGGTTCTCGGCGGCATTTACAGTGGTTACTTTGCCGTTTCCGAGGCAGCGACGGTCACTGCTGTCTACGTGCTGGTTGTCGAGGTCTTTATCCTGCGGGAGATTTCATGGCGGGAACTGCCGACCATCATCCACAAATCAATGGTCCTGGTTGGCGGCATCATGCTGATTCTCGGTCTGTCGCTTGCTTCAACCACCTACATGATCGATGCTGGTGTGCCGGCCCATTTGTTCGCCTTCGTCAAGGAGCATGTCAGCAGTCCGCTCACCTTTTTGTTGCTGCTCAACATCTTTTTGCTGGCCCTCGGCGCGATTCTCGATATCTTCTCGGCCCTGGTGCTGGTGGTGCCGTTGATCCTACCGGTAGCGATCGGCTTCGGCATCGACCCACTGCACCTTGGCATCATCTTTCTGGCCAATATGCAGCTTGGCTACTTGACCCCGCCGATCGGTCTCAACCTGTTCATCTCCAGCTACCGCTTCGAGCAGCCGGTCACCACCATCTACAAGGCGACGGTACCGTTTTTCATCATCCTGCTGCTCTCGGTTCTGGTTATCACCTACTGGCCGGCGCTGTCGCTCTGGCTGCCTGGCCTGTAGCTAGGGGTCCGTCAAGTTCGACAGACTCCTGGCAGGATCGGGCGTTACTGATTAAAAAGGTGAATGGGAGAAATGCCGCTTGGTGGCGTCCTGGAACTTGGCGACGGCCTGGAAGGATTCCCGCAGCAGGTCCTGCTCTGGCTTGCTGAGGATATTGGGATCGAGGAAGTGGGTCGGCGGCTGGCCCTGCTCAACCAGACCGATTTCGTGGCGCATTCTCAGAAAGATAATTGCCTCGAAGGCTGCCCTGATGTGTTCGGCCGTAGCCTCTGCCAGGACATTCTCTTCGACCAGTGCATCAAGCCGGTCCAGCGTGGAAACCCCCTGGACTTCCCGTTCCAGTGAGAACATGCGCACGCAGTCGACGATGTACACGCTGCCGCCATATTTGAGCGACAGTTGTCCCTGATGATTTCCTCCCTTTTCCACGATGAAGCGCCCCATCAGGCCCAGGGGGACTTTGTAGCGCAGGTCGAGGGTCATCATGTGGTAGAGGAACGACTGGTGGGTGTTGATTTCCCGCTGGATGATATTGTGGAGATCGTGGGCGAGCGAGGCTTCACCAACCAAGGGGATAAAGTCGAAGAAGATCGAAGAATTGCGGACATGTTCCGGCTCCGGCTCCTGGACCCAGCTGTTGACCCGCTCTTGCCAGTCCCGCAGGCGGCCTCTCCAGGCCGGGTTGCTGACCATCACATTGCCCTCGCAGAGAGGGTAGCCAACCTGGTCGAGCGCCAGGGTCAGCTTATCGCTGAAGGGGCCGAAAAAAGCTTCGACTTCCGGCAGTTGTTCATCGGAGAAATCTTCGAAAATGAAGCCGTTGTCCTGGTCCGGGTGGAGCAGCATCTCGCGCCTGCCACCACTGCCCATGAGGAGGAAACAATGCCGGATAGCCGGGGGCTCATGACCTGCCTTGTACATCTCTTCCAGGCAGATCTCGTAAGTGCGGCGAATAATCGTGTGATGGATGTATGACAAGATTTCCATTACTTCGGGGGTACTGCGCGTTTCAGAGAGCAGGCTGCGCGCGACCTTGACGATTTCGCCGTGGATGTTCGCCAGCCCCTGCAGCGTGCTTTCTTCGCGAATGTTGCCCAGCAGCATGTGGGCTTTCTGACAACGATAGCGCATCAGACCGTGTGCTGTTACGCTTCCCACCAGTTGCCCGCGATCGACGACGGCCAGATGATTCAGCTTGTGGCGCGTCATGTAAGTCATGGCTTCATACATGTAGGTGTCCGGTGCCATGGCGTGCGGGTGGGGGCGCATGATATCGCAGGTACGAAGTCTCTCGATATCGACCTTCCCCGGGGCAATGACCTTCGAGACCAGGTCACGTTCAGTGACTATGCCTGCCGGCTGGCTTTCTCCGTCTGCAACATACACGCAGCTGACATCCTGTTCGATCATCTGGCGGGCAAGGTCGTGCACCGGGGTGTCCGGCGCGCAGGTGGCCGCCGGAGTGTTCATGATCTCCGAAAGCCGCTTCTTGAACGGATAGGCCTCCATCGTCGTGATGGTTGCACCGGAATGCTCTGAGACGATCTCCGAATACAGACTGCGCACCCTGGAAAGCACAACCTGGGTAAAATAGCTGCCGATCTGGGGGTAGTCCTTCTGGAAGGCATGCAGGACCTGCTCGGGAATGAGGTAGCATTCTGTCGGCTTCACGGTGCGGGCGCCACCGGCATAGGGCTCCCCGGTAAAGACTGGTGTTCCGCCAAACAGTTGGCCCTCGTTGCGGTAATCGACCACCATGTCAAGCCCGCCGGGCGAGATGACAGTGATCGCGACCAGGCCCTCCTTGATGACGTAGAGGAAGCCGGTCGGCGGGTCGTTCTGCCTGAAAATTTCGGTATTCTCAGGGAATTCCCGCGTTATGGCGGCTTTGCGCAGTTCCTGAAAGGCACTGTCAGGCAGCTGGTCGAATGGTTCGGTTTCCCTGAGTCTTTTGATAAGCGGCATGGCGGAAAAACTGCGTCGTCTGCGCAAGAACTGAAGTGTGATGTATTATGAAGTTTAATTTATCATTGGACGCACAGGCGGGCAACCACTTTCTAGGAGGCAGTCGGACTATTTGCATCCTCCGCTATGATAGGCTCCGGACACAAGCATCCTCCGCTATGATAGGCTCCGGACACAAGCATCCTCCGCTATGATAGGCTCTGGACACAAGCATCCTCCGCTATGAT
>DAOVNV010000250.1 GCA_030630015.1 Desulfuromonadales bacterium
GGGGACACTTTACGGCGGTCACAGGAGACGGCGTCAACGATGCCCCGGCCCTGCGTCGGGCCAATATCGGCGTGGCTATGGGGACTGGCACCGATGTCGCCAAGGAGACGGCCTCGATTATCGTCACCGATGATAATTTTGCGTCGATCGTTGCCGGAATTGAAGAAGGTCGTGTGGCCTATGACAATATCCGCAAGGTGGTCTATCTCCTGATCTCCACCGGGGGGGCGGAGATCGCCCTGTTCTGCCTGGCCTTGTTCAGCGGGCTGCCCCTGCCGCTCGTGGCAGTCCAGTTGCTCTGGCTCAACCTGGTCACCAATGGCATTCAGGATGTCGCCCTGGCCTTCGAACGGCGCGAACCGGGTAGGATGGACCACCCGCCGCGCCCACCGCAAGAGGGTATGTTCAACCGCCTGATGATCCAGCAGACCCTGGTTTCAGGACTCACCATGGGGGGGCTGGCCTTTGCGGCCTGGGCCTGGCTGCTGGAGGCCGGCTGGGCCGTTGACGAGGCCCGCAACAGCGTCCTGCTCCTGATGGTTCTGCTGCAAAATGTCCATGTCTTCAACTGCCGATCAGAGCGCACCTCCGCATTCCTGGTCCCCTTCCGGCGCAATCCTATTTTGATCCTCGGCGTCATCACGGCCCAGAGCGTCCATCTCCTTGCCATGCATCTACCCCTTATGCAGGGTGTCCTCGGCGTGGTCCCGGTCTCAATGAACAACTGGCTGAAGCTCCTCGGCATGGCCATGATTTTACTTCTCGTCATGGAAGGGTTTAAACTGCTAAGAAAGCTCACCGACAAACGGGCAGTGGCCATACAGAAGGAGATCCCATGACTGAACACCCTCGTACAGCGGTCCTGCAGGTGATTAACACCCTGGCGGAGGACTACCTGCAAGGGAAAATCAAGGCGATTAAAATGGCCATGATCAGCCTGCTCTCCGGCGGGCACCTGCTGCTCGAGGATATTCCCGGCCTGGGCAAGACCACCCTGGCACTGGCCCTGTCACGAGCCCTTGGCCTCTCCTTCGGGCGCGTCCAGTGCACCAGCGACCTGCTGCCCTCGGATATCACCGGCTTGTCGATTTTTGATCGCAACGAAAACCGCTTCGATTTCATCAGGGGGCCGGTCTTCAACAATCTGCTCCTCGCTGACGAAATCAACCGGGCCATGCCGAAGACGCAAAGCGCCCTGCTCGAAGCAATGGAGGAGCGCCGCGTCACCGTGGAAGGCACGACCTACAACCTGCCCGAACCGTTCATGGTCATCGCTACGCAGAATCCGGTCGAGCAGGTCGGCACCTACCCGCTGCCAGAATCCCAGCTGGATCGTTTCATGATCACAACCGACATCGGCTACCCGCCGGAAGCGATAGAAAAGGTCATCATCCAGTCGGGCAGCATCCGCGACGGCATCCGCGACATCGAACCCCTGATTACGCGTGAGCAATTGCTTGCCGCCCGGCACGTCGTGCGCACTGAAGTCCATCTTTCTGAAAAAATCACCGACTATATCTATCTTCTGGCCAATACGACCCGCAACCACCACATGCTGATCGCCGGAGTTTCTACTCGCGGAGCAATCAGCCTGGCGGAGACGGCGCGCGCCTATGCCTTCCTGGAAGAGCGGGATTATGTGATTCCGGAAGACGTCAAGGCCCTGTTCATACCGACCTGCGCCCATCGCCTGATCATGCGTTCCGAAAATGAAGCTCTCGACCGCAAGGAGTTATTACGATCACTGCTCGACGACACTCCGGTTCCTTTGGCCTGAAACTGACCAAGGCCGGAGCCTTCTACATCATTATTACCCTGCTGCTCGGTTTTGCCGCGGTCAACACCGGCAACAACCTGCTTTATCTGATGGTTTCGGCCCTGCTCGGCTTCATGGCGGTTTCCGGCGTGCTCGGCAAGTGGAACCTGTCCCGGTTCGATGTGCGCCTCATTCCGAGCGACGAAATCTATGATGGCCTGCCGACCCTGCTCGGCATCGAACTGATCAATCAGCGCCGCAGGCTGCCCATCTTTCTCATGGAAACCGTCCTTGGAGAAAAGACTGCCCTCTTTCCCCTGGTCGACCCCGGCCGGTCGCAACGCAAGAACCTGGAAATGACCTTCCAGGGCCGCGGTCGCCAGCAACTTCCACAGGTCATGGTACGTTCACGCTTTCCGATCAATTTTTTTATCCGCCACAAAACCCTGACGATGGACCAGACGCTGACCGTATTCCCCAGACCGAGACCCTGCGCCGGGTTGGAATATCCCGATCCAGGAGGAGAGCGGGGGGCTCAGCAAAGCTGGTCCAGGGGCCAGGATGGCGATATCAGCCGGATCAGCAACTACCAGGGCGGAGAACCGCTCAAACTGATCCACTGGAAATTGAGCGCCCGTCACGATGCACTCAAGGTCAAAGAGCTTTCTGCGGCCACGCGCGCCCCGGTGATCCTTGATCTGGCCCAGCTGCCGGGCAGCAACCTGGAGCAACGCATCGGAGCCGCTGTATATCTCGTGACCCGGATGCTGCGTGAAGGCCGCCCGGTCGGTCTGCGGGCCGGCCAGACCGAGCTCGCCGCCGCAATGGGTCGACAACATAAACTTCAGCTTCTCGAGGCACTCGCCACCCATGGTCAGGATTAAAACACCACTGGATATTCTGGTCAGCACGGTGGCCCTGCTTGGCCTGGCACCGGTCATGCCGTTTCTGGACCTGCCTGTACTCAGTCTGGCTCTGGGCGCCATCGCCGCAGGTATCTGGTGTGACCGGCAGGAGCGCTATCCACTGCACGGCATGGCCTCGACACTGATCGCCATCGCCGGCGTGCTGTTTTATGCACTGCAGATCACCCGGAATGATGTTGCCACCCCGGTCGTACATGCCTTGACAGTCCTGTTGATTGTGCGCCTGCTCTCTTCCAAGCAGGCGCGTGATTACCTGCAGATTTTCGTATTGGGTCTTTTCATACTGGCCGGTTCCTCCCTGCTCAGTCTCGACATCGGCTTTATCATCTACCTGGTGCTGATGATCTTTGCGGTCACGATCGGCCTGGTTCTGCTGACC
>DAOVNV010000212.1 GCA_030630015.1 Desulfuromonadales bacterium
GCGGCTTCTGCCGAGGTCTCTGCAGGAGCACCCCTTCATCATCTGAGATGGTGCGGCCCTTTTCCAGGGCAATGTTTATCATGTAGAGCAGGGTCTGCTGACCAGCGAACAGATCATGAAAATGCTTGCCAAGACAATTGCGCAGAGGAACGCCGAAAAAAGCTTCGCCAGCCGGGTTGACAAGTGTAATCACGCCTTTGCGGTCCATGGCAATCACGCCCCGATCGATGTTCTCCAGGACCATGACGTACAGGTTCGGGTCGGGCAGTGCTGCCGGTTCTCTCATATCACGCGACTTTCGCAAAGAAATCCTGAAGGGTTGAGCGCATTTCCTCAACAGATCGGGCGCCGTTGACGGCACTACGAAATGCGGCAGAATTTTCGAGACCGCGGACATACCAGCAAAGATGTTTGCGCATATGACCCAGGGTTTTGCGGGGGCCAAAAGTGTCCAGAAAAAGTTCCAGGTGCTGACTGGCCACATGGAAGCGATCCGATGCATCGGGTTGACGCGGCACACGGCCTGCCATGGCATCAAGTGCCTGTTGGATCAGCCAGGGGTTGCCGTAGCCGCCACGACCGATCATGACGGCATCACAGCCAGTTTCGATAAACATCGTTTTAATGTCATCAACCGTAAAAATATCGCCGCTGCCGATGACAGGGACCGCCACCCTCTCCTTTAATTGCCTGATATGTTCCCGGTTTGCATATCCACCAAAGCCCTGACAGCGGGTGCGCGGATGAAGGGTGATGGCGTCAACCCCCTCCTCAACAGCTATGTGCGCTATCTCGAGAAAATTCAGGCTGGTCTGGTCCCACCCGCTGCGCAGCTTGATCGTGACAGGAAGGGTTGTCGCCCTGCGCACTGCCGCGACAATTTGTCCAACCTTGGACGGATCGTTTAAAAGTGCGCTGCCCGCTCCGGAACGGACGACCTTGCGTACCGGGCAACCCAGATTGATGTCGATCAGGTCTCCGCCCGGACTGACTATCCGGGCCGCTTCGGCCAGTCGGTCTGCGGATTCCCCGAAAAGCTGGATGCCCAGCGGCCGTTCCTCAGCAACGGTCTGCAGCAGTTCCCGAGTCGCTGCGCCATTAAAAAACAGGCCGTTTGCGCTGATCATTTCGGTAAATACCAGCCCGGCGCCGAAGCGTTTCATGATCAGGCGGTATGGGAGATCGGTGATCCCGGCCATGGGTGCCAGGATGATATTGTTGTCAAGTTGGAGTGAGCCGATTTTCACGAAGTAGTCTGCCTATTTTTTAGGCATTCTAGCATGGCGCAGAATGAAAGCAAATAGTAAAATATAATGAAGTAAAAAAAGTATTTTGCATACTGTATACAAAATTCAGCTTGACAGTTTCTAATCTAGTTGTTAAAACGATATTTGGGAAAAGTGGTGAGTTATTGTGTCACCCTGATCCTGTTATGATTGCCGTCGGGTTGAGTCGACCACTCTGGTTCGGGCTCAGATTTCGAGCCGAGGTGAGTTGCTGGCGGTACTGTTGTCTTATTGAGTTGTTGTTTTGAACAAGGGACAGTTTTAGTCGGTGGGGGTTTTGTCCCCATCATCCATCCATTCCACCAAAGGAGAGAGAGTATGTCGACACTGAAGGACGTTCTGCGTAAGAAGATTGATGCACATCGCCCCCGCACCACCAAACTGGTTAAAGAGTTTGGCGATGTCAAACTTGGTGACGTAACCATCGCTCAGACTATCGGCGGCGCCCGTGGTATCAAGAGCCTGGTAACGGACATCTCCTACCTGGATCCCTTTGAAGGCATCCGATTCCGTGGCATGACCATTCCTGAAACCTTCGATGCCCTGCCGAAATTCCCGGGCAGCGAATATCCCTACGTGGAAGGTTTCTGGTACCTGCTGCTGACCGGCGACGTGCCGACCATGGAGCAGACCCTGGAAGTTGTTGAAGCCTGGAAGGCGAAATCCCAGCTTCCCACATACGTCATCGACGTGCTGCGCGCCATGCCTCGCGACTCCCATCCGATGACCATGTTCTCCGCCGGCATCCTGGCTATGCAGCGCGACTCCGTATTTGCCAACAACTATGCGGCTGGCAAGTTCAACAAGATGACCTGCTGGGAAGACATGTTCGAAGACTGCGACAACCTGATGGCCAAACTTGGTCCTCTCGGTGCCTACATCTACCGCATGAAGTACATGGGCGACACCCACATCGAAGCCGATCCCGAGCTGGATATGGGCGGCAACTTTGCTCGCATGATGGGCATCGACGCTCCTTATGATGACGTTGCACGTATGTACTTCATCCTGCACTCTGACCATGAGTCCGGCAACGTGTCCGCTCATACCACTCACCTGGTTGCTTCGGCTCTGTCCGACGCCTACTACTCCTACAGCGCCGGCATCAACGGCCTGGCAGGTCCCCTGCACGGTCTGGCCAACGAAGAAGTGCTGCGTTGGACTCAGGACTTCATGGCTAAACTCGGTGGCAAAGTGCCGACCGAAGAAGGTCTCAAGGAAGCCCTGTGGGATACCCTCAACAGTGGTCAGGTCATCCCGGGTTACGGCCACGCCGTTCTGCGCAAGACCGACCCTCGCTACGCTTCGCAGCGTGAGTTCTGCATGAAGACCGAAGGTCTCAAAGACTACCCGCTGTTCCAGCTGATCAAGATGATCTTCGAAGTTGCTCCTGGCGTGCTCACCGAGCATGGCAAAGCCAAGAACCCCTGGCCGAACGTCGACGCACAGTCCGGCGTCATCCAGTGGTACTACGGCGTCACCCAGTACGAATTCTACACCGTGCTGTTCGGTGTCGGCCGCGCCCTGGGCTGCCTCGCCAACATCACTTGGGACCGTGCTCTCGGTTACGCCATCGAGCGTCCGAAGTCCGTTACCACCGCGATGCTGGAAGAAGCTGCTGGTGTCTGATCCTTTGGATCACATTGAACAACAAAAGGGGTGCCCAAACGGGCACCCCTTTTTGTATTCATGTTTGTTGATACTTATCGATTAAGACCGGCGGGACCCGCCGGTTTTAATCTCTAAAGATACAACATTCAAGAAAGGTTTTTCTTGAGCTTTCTGTCAGTCCTGAACAGGTCAAGTCAACAAGCCACAAAAAAGCAAAGGGGACCGATTTCGGTCCCCTTGCTCATATTCTCTTGCGACTCGCTACCCGTCACTCGACCCTATTTTTTAGGCGGCCGCCTCGCATAAATCAGAACCTTCCGGTCGGTATACGCCTCAACCTCGCCGGCAAAGGTCTCGATCTGGAAATAATCCTGAACCTTGTCAGGCGCCTCCACGAAAAAGCTGTTCAGTTCAGAGATACTGTCGCGGCTCATCCCTGCCCGCTTGGCCCAAGTCGGGAAGTCGTGCGTTTTCTGAAAAATTGCAGTTTTGTGGATGATGAACCCAGCATCCGAGATCATCTCTATCCACTCCTCTTCGGTGAAGGCGCGGATATGCGTGGCATCGCGCATCTGCTCCATCTGCTGGTACCAATCAGCGATTTCCGGATCGCTGGGCAACAGGGTGTCAACAATCGCCATGCGGCCGCCCCGGCGCAGAACTCGGTGAAACTCACTGAGTGCACGCGGCACGTCCGGGAAGTGATGGGGTGCGATGCGGCAGGTCAGCAGGGTAAAGGCGCCGGCCGGGAAGGGCAGATCTTCGGCATCGGCCTCGCGGAAGATGACATTGTCGACGACGCCTTCCTCGCTGACATACTCTTGTGCCTTTTTGAGCATGACCATGGTCAGGTCGGAGGCGACGACGCTACGAACCATGGGCGAAAATCGCAATGCTGTGTGCCCGCCACCACAGGCAACGTCGAGCATGTTGTCATCGTGTAAAGGTTCCAACAGTTCAACCATCGCATCCAGGTCGTCGCCGGTTGCAAA
>DAOVNV010000051.1 GCA_030630015.1 Desulfuromonadales bacterium
ATAACCGCTGAAAGCATCTAAGCGGGAAGCCCACCTCAAGACAAGATCTCCCTGGACTTCGGTCCCTGAAGGTCCGTCGAAGACTACGACGTTGATAGGCCGGCAGTGTAAGCACAGTAATGTGTTCAGCTAACCGGTACTAATCGACCGTGAGGCTTGACCATAAAAAGTTTTCGTGAAGGTGGGGGAGGTTCGCCTCCCCCAACTTCTATAAAAGCAATCAGACAGTTCTGCCATGCACATCATTCTTGTTCTAGACAATTGTTACCGAATATACGCTTTTCGGTGGCTATAGCGTAGGGGTCACACCTGTTCCCATCTCGAACACAGTAGTTAAGTCCTACAGCGCTGATGATACTGCTCGGGAGACTGAGTGGGAAAGTAGGTCGCCGCCGAAATTATTTGAAAGGCCCCGTCTCATAAGAGACGGGGCCTTTTTTTTTACTCAAAAATCTCGGCGGTGCAGTCTTTTGATTCTAGTCCCGATGTGGAGCTTGGCGGGCCGCAAGTGCGCCGAGATATTCGCTTACCCCACCACAGTTGGTTTGCGCCCAGCCTCCATCTACCAGCAGCACCGTCCCGGTGATATAGCTGCCGAGTTCCGAAGCGAGGAACAGGCACGCGTTCCCGACATCGGCCGGTGTGCCGAAGCGTCCCAGCGGTACACCGTCGAGGGCTTTTCTTCGGGCATCGTCGCTAGTGGCAAGCCGAGCCATCCCCTCCGTACCGTCTATCGGCCCGGGCACAATGGAATTCACCCTGACACCACTTGACCCCCATTCGAGCGCGAGCGTCCGTGTGATCATGTCGACGCCTGCCTTGGCGGCACAAACATGTATCTGACCCTTCATGGGCAGGAACGCTTGCGGGGCAGAAATGTTAATGACGCTTGCACCTGGCTTGCGCAAGCGAGAAAAGGCCGCTTTCATGACATGAAAGGTGCCGAGCAGATCTATGTCAACGACCGCCTTGAATCCGTTACAGGACAGGTCATTGGCTAAGGCCGGGAAATTTCCGGCGGCACCGGACACGACGACATCAAAGTCTCCAAAACGCTGATGAACCGCCTCCAGCCCAGCTTCCAGGGCTTCAGGTTCGCGGACATCTGCGGTAAACCCCATTGCCTCTGCTCCGAGGTCTTCAAGCAGGTTCACCGTTTTATCCACTTTCCCCTGATTGCGGCTCGCTACCGCCACTTTTGCGCCTTGTGCTGCAAATACTTCGGCGATCCCGCAGTTGATCCCGCTTGTGCCACCAACCACCACTACGACTTTTTCACCGAAATCCAGGCTGATTGGCATGTTATCTCCGATGCTTTAGGGACAGGAAAATGTATCTGCCCAACATAAATCTAGCCGGCGATCTGATTACTCCGCGGCCCTGAAGCGAACCTCGATGGAGGTGCGGTTCCCTCCACTCTATTTCGATTTTTTGAGTTCCGATGCAGCTCTCTCCAGCACATCTTTACAATCGAACATATAGATCCTTGTAAATCTTAATGGAATGCGGCAGCACCCGCCGACTCAGTCAAAGTAGGCCGTAATGTCGATACCCCTGCTGAGCGGATCGACATCGTCTACAATGCGGGCATGTTCATCTGGTAGCAACTCAAGGGGAATCCTCTCGCTTTCCGTCTTCCCCAGTGCGTCAAATAATTGCAGAAGTTTAAGATGCTTGTTCCCTTTAGGACCGAAGCCGGTAACCAGAACAATTTCCGAACTGTCGAGTCTCAGCAGGCTGCCAACCGGGTACTCGCCGAGATGTTCAATGAATCTATCAAGAAAGTCAGGCTGCAGGTGAGTTCCTCTTACCGACATCATGCGGCGGATTGCTTCCCGGGGAGGAGATGGCCTCTGGTAGGAGCGATGCGTTGTCATGGCGTCATAGTGGTCCGCAATTGTGACCATCTCGACCAAGGGAGAGATATTTCGCCCTGAATGTTGCGGGTAGCCATCCCGATTATAATGGAGGTGGTGGAAATGCACCATGTCGACAACCTCCTGCGGAACCCCGCCGATCTGACTGATCATTTCAACACCTTTGCCGGGATGGCGTCTGACCTGTTCAAATTCGACACTGGTCAGCTTGCCGGGTTTGGTAATGATCTCGACCGGAATCTTTAATTTGCCGATATCATGAATCATTCCGCCGAAGGCCAGTAGCTGCAACTGCTGTGGACGCAGACCACAGGACCGGCCAACCGCCAGCGAGACAATGCCAACGTTGACCGAATGGTTGAAAGTGTAATTGTCGTAGTCCTTGATCTGCGAAAGAGCGAACAGGGCATGCTCTTCGCGAAGAACTGTCTGTACCATGTCTTTGGAAACACTGCGTATGGCTTCGGTTGAGGGGATCCGTCCTCCCTGAATGTCCTGGAAGATATGGTCTACGGCCTTGAGTGCAGAGTTATAGACGGCTCTCGGCTTTTCCTCGCCCTGCAGGAGTGTAGCGACGTGCAGATGGTCCACTCCTTTTTGAGCCAGTGCCGCTTCAAGTGCATTGCCACCCGGAGCGCGGGTTTGTGTGGTCAGGGAGAAGAAAGCATCAAGTTCTTTCCGGGATAGGCCGCGAATCAACTCGAGCCCTTCGATCTGAAGGGTTTCAAAAATATCGACCGCCTCATTTTCAGCAATATGGGGATCGGCAAACAGGTGCTCCTCGATGAAGAGGGTCCCTTCGACCAGGCCGATGCGCAGAGGGGATCTTTCCATGAGCAGAAGAGAGAGCTGTTCATGGCAATCCCTGGCCTTCTGGTCACGACTTGGATGGCCGGCAGGATACATGCGGTGACTTTGCCAAGCTCCTACCAGCAGGCTGACTATATTATGAGCCTGACCAACTTCCATTGGACTTCCCTGTCAAAAGGCCCTTTTCTTTCCAGGGCTATTGTTTCTTCGGTATCAGGGCTGACTATTTCTTCAGTTCAATGCCATAGGTCTTGATTTTGCGGTGCAGGTTTGAGCGCTCGATGCCTATTGCCTCGGCCGTTCTCGAAATGTTCCAGCCATGCTCCTCGAGTTTGTGCAGAAGGAACTCTTTCTCAAATTCCTCCTTGGCCTCCCGGAAGGTGTTCGCGTTCAGGCTGCTGCCCGAAGATGCCCCCTTTAAACTCCTGAGTGTTTTTTCAAAGAATACCTGGGGCAGCATATCCCGACTGATAACCAGCTCGGGCGTCATGATAACAACTCTCTCAATCAGATTCTTCAACTCCCTGACGTTGCCGGGCCAGGTGTAATTGGCCAGCACGTCCATCGCCGCATCCTGCATGCTTTTGATGTCCCGACTTTCTTCCCTGCAATAGTGGGCCAGGAAATGATTGACCAGTAGGGGGATATCCTCACTCCGCTCGCGCAGGGGAGGAACATTGAACGGGATGACATTCAACCGGTAATAAAGGTCTTCACGGAAGCGGCCTTCGGCAATTTCTTCTTCCAGGTTTTTGTTCGTGGCGGCAATGACTCGCACGTCCACCTCGATGGTTTTGTTTCCCCCGACCCGTTCGAACTTTTTTTCCTGAAGGATTCTCAAAACCTTGGCCTGGGTTTTCAGGCTCATATCGCCAATCTCGTCCAGGAAAAGAGTGCCCTCATGGGCCTGATCGAACTTGCCGCGCCGCTGGGTCGTTGCGCCGGTAAAAGCTCCCTTTTCGTGACCGAAAAGCTCGGATTCTATCAGCTCCTCCGGTATGGCCGCACAATTGACTTCGACAAAGGGTTTGTCCTGGCGCTTGGAAAGGCTGTGAATGGCCCGGGCAACAAGTTCCTTCCCGGTTCCATTTTCTCCGGTGATCAGAACCCATCCCGACGTTGGTGCTGCGATCCCGATCTGCTTCTTCAGATCCAGAATCGGCCCACTGGTTCCGATCATTTCATAGTCTTTGGCAATCTTTGCCTTGAGTTCACGGTTCTCCTCAACAAGTTTCCCGATTTTCAAGGCATTCTGGGTGCAGAGCAGAAGTTTTTCCAGAGACAGGGGCTTTTCAATGAAGTCGTAGGCACCAAGTTTGGTGGATCTGACAGCTGTTTCGATGGTGCCGTGTCCGCTCATCATTACGACGAGCTGGTCTGGATTGATCTCCCTGATACGTGTCAGGGTTTCCAGCCCGTCCAAGCCTGGCATCCAGATGTCGAGCAAGACCAGGTCCGGCTTTTCTTCGCGTAGTTTTGCAAGGGCCTCTTCACCGCTCTCGGCGGTCAGTGGGGTGAACCCTTCATCGAGCAGGATCCCGGAGAGGCTGTCGCGGATACTTTTTTCATCATCTACAATCAGTATGTTGTGCATAGGTCCTCGTCGTTACGTTTGCTGTGCGACAGTGGTGACCGGCAGTTCAATAATGAACCGGGTGCCTCGAGGTTCATTGTCCCGGACCCGGATATAACCATTATGATCGGATACGATCGTCGAAACAATAGCCAGACCGAGGCCGGTCCCGGTTTTTTTGGTCGAGAAGTAGGGCTCGAAGAGCCGGGGTTTATCATTCTGGGGAATGCCGCTGCCGTTGTCGCTTACCGTCAAGGTTGCCATCTGCAGGGCCGGGTTGAAGCTCGTTCCCAGATCTATCTGGCCCTCTCCGTTGACCGCTGCAACCGCGTTGTCGACCAGGTTGATAATCGCACGCTTGATCTGCTCCCGGTCCAGGTTGAAGTCTGGCATATCAGGGTCACCATTGAACCGGAAGCGGATCTCCTTGTGCCCTTCTTGGAACAGGACCAGTGCCTCGTTGACCACATCATTCAGGCTGTTCATGCTCGGATTGCTCGCCGGCATGCGTGCAAAGTTGGAAAACTCGTTCACGAGGTTTTTCAGGTCATCAACCTGTTTGATGATCATATGGGTACACTCCTCGAAAACGGTATCATCCTCGGCAAATTGCGCCTGGTAACGTCGGCGCAACCGCTGGGCTGAAAGCTGGATGGGGGTCAGCGGATTTTTGATTTCATGGGCAATGCGTCGGGCGACCTCGCGCCAGGCTTCCATGCGCTGCGCCTTGAGAAGTTGCGTCAGGTCGTCGAACACGACAACTGTTCCCATGAATTCGTCATTTTCATCCCGGAGGGTTGTGACATTCACCAGCAAAGTCAGTTCAACATCTTTAACGGAAACGGAAATCTGCCGCCGGATGGAGTTTTTGCCGCTCCCGATCATTTCTTTGAGGATTTCTTTGATCATTGGCAGGTAGTCAGGACCAATGGCATCACGGAAGTTCTTGCCCAGGATAGATGTCGTTTTCAAGCCGAGGAGATTCTCCGCGGATTTGTTGATAGTGGTTATCTGCCCCTGGCTGTCGATCGAGATTACGCCGGCAGTAACGTTTGCCAGAACGATTTCCATGTAGCGCCTGCGCTGCTCCAACTCAAGGTTGGATGAGCGCAGTTCGCGGTTGGCATGGCGGATTGCTTTCTGCCCCTGTCTCAGGTCGAAGGTCATCTTGTTGAAAGACTCGATCAAGGTGCCGACCTCGTCGTTGCTGTAGCCTTCGATAGTTACATCCAGGTCGCCTTCTGCCACACGATTGGTGGCAATCGCCAGTTCCTGGATTGGCTCGGTGATGCCTCGCGCCAGGTAAAAGCCGGCCCAAGTGGCCAGAAAGATAATTACCAGTGCGATGATCAGCAGGAAAAGTACGTAGCTATTTTGTATTTTCCCCTTGAGGTCTTTGGTGCTTTTGAATTGTTCGAAAGAGGCTTTTATCTCTTTCATCTTCTTTACGAGAGAGTAGGGAACGTAATAATTCACGACAACGACGGCGACTACGTCGTTCGGGTTCCAGTTTGAGTAAACGGGTACGATACCGCGAATCAGATCCGCTCTGCCGATAGGGCTGATGCGAGTGAAACGGTTCCCCTGCAAGGCTTCGCGGATACTGTCGGAACCCGGGTCGGTGAATTCCGCCACGGGGACCTGTGGGTTGACGGCCCTGACGAGTTCTTCGTGCGTCGAAGAGAAGACCTCGACAATCCCAAGGTTGTATTCCCGCTGCTTTTGATGAATCAGTTCCTCAAGCATCGGCAAATTCTCTTCGTTGAGCAGCTTCTGGTTTTTGATAGTCTGCGAGATCTGTTCGGCATAATAGAGGGCGTTGCTGGCCGAGTTCTTGTAGTAGGTCTGGGCAACCTCGAGGGACTCCTCGAGTGCTTCCTCGATCTGTGTGTTAAACCAGTTCTCGATGGAATTTGTAATAAAGCCGGCTGACACAAAAAAAAGGAGCATGGTCGGAACGAGTGCCAGGGTGACAAAAGCGAGAACCAGTTTGCTGCGCAGGCGTGCACCGGGCAGACCGCGGCGGCGCTCCAGCAGCAATTTGAAGATGTTGCGCAGAACCAGGAAAAGACAGAGGATGATGAACAGGATATTCAGGTTGATCAGGGCCAGCGCCAGGATGTTCCCGGTGAGTGGAATTTCTGAAGTCAGGTCGAACAGACGATTCTGGTAGCGCAGGGATAGCGCGACCAGGCCAATGATGCCTATAGCCAGAAACCATTCCCGGCGACGTTTTCTGGTCTCGGCTACCGGCAAAGGTGGGGTCTTGTGAGGATTTTTCTGAGACATAAAAATTGACTTTCTGTAGTCATTCTAGGCGCAAAGAGGGCGACAATGCAAGTCACAAGGTTGTTGGGGAAACAACAAGTGCTGATGACTAAGGGCTGAGGACTGAAAGTGGACCCGCCTTTGCCGAGGCTGCGGCGTGGTAAGCTGTCTCCAGGTCGTTCACGGGACTGTCCCGAGCTGGAGGGCACGGGGGTTTTTTCTTGATTACAGAAGGCCTCTCTACTTGAGATGTTTAGAATAAATAAAAGTAACTATTCAGCCTCTCAGCGAGGGCATGTGGTCTACAGCCATTGCCTGCGTCCAACGTTGTTACTTAACTTCCCGCAAGCAACAGCTGTAGCCCACATGCTGTGCGGTTTAGTAAGACAGCTGGATAGTTACAAATAAAAAAAGGCAGCCTGACGGCTGCCTTAAAAGAGGATGGTACGGCTGGCTGTGTCAAGCTTTGGAAAGAGCCAGTTCTGAAGCAAAGGCCGGAACGTTGGAGCTGAGTGCTTCCTTGAGGTTTTTGTCGCTGAATTCAAGGAGCTGCCAGCACTCCGGGGTGGACAGGATTTTCTCAACGAGCTGATGGTTTATATTGTGGCCAGCCTTGTATGCGCGAACATGTCCAAGGATCGGATAGCCGAGCAGGCTCAAGTCGCCAATGGAATCAAGAATTTTGTGCCGGACAAATTCATCCTGAAAGCGCAACCCTTCCGGGTTGAGAATCCGTTCGTCGTCGACAACAATGGCATTATCCAGGGAGCCTCCCCGGGCCAGACCGGCAGCCTTGAGCTGTTCTACGTCACGGAGGAAGCCAAAAGTTCTGGCGGGAGCTAGTTCGCGGCGAAAACAATCCGGAGAAACCTTGACTGACCTTTGCTGAAGAGCGATACAGGGATGTTCGAAAGCGATGTCGAAAGTCACGCGGAAGAAACGGGACGGAATGATGCTGACGCGTTTTTCTCCGTCAATGACTGTAATCGGCTTACGAATGGCGAGAAATTTCCGGCTTTGCGGTAGATTGTGCAGGCCCGCTTCCTCGATAATCGAGGTGAAAGGAGCAGCACTGCCGTCCATGATGGGAACTTCCGAGCCGTCGATGTCGATATGCAGGTTGTCTATACCGTAGGCGGACAGGGCTGCCAGAAGATGCTCGACTGTGGAGATGCGTGTCTCGCCGCGACCAAGGACGGTGGCAAGACGGGTATCGACAACATTCTCTGAACGGGCCTCAATCGAAACAACCTTGTCGCCATCAATGCGATGAAAAATAATGCCGACACCTGACTCGGCCGGACGCAGTGTCATGTTGATGCGCTGACCCGTATGCAGGCCGATGCCGGAGATGGCAACTGAATTCTCTAAGGTTCTTTGATAAATCACAGGGCTATTAATCTCTTTCTTGGTGGAGTCAATTCTGCCTGTGGAGATGCAATTACCTTGCCATCTATTTGTGTTTTGGAAGTGTATTGTTTTTGTTAGGTTTTTGTGAAAATGATGAGCTGCCAGTTGATGGAGGGGTGCCGTTCCTGCAACGGTTGTGGCTCAGACAACACAACTACAGCCGACCTGATCGGAGAATTCCGACAGCGAGCCAAAGCCCGAGAAGACCGGCAATCAGATAGCCAACCAGGCCAAGGAGAGGCAGCCCGAACAGCATGGGCCCTTTGTCGGTCTGAATGATCAGGGATGATCCGACAATCAGTGAGCCGATGATCAGTGCAAAGGAAACGCGGTTGCTGGACCGGTCCATGTCGGTGGCCAGGCGATCAAGACCACGGTGTTCCAGGTCGATTTTGAACTGGTTGCGGTTCAACCGGTTGAGGAATTCCTTGATGTCGCGGGGCAGATTGCGGGCTAGAGCGCCGTAGGCGTTGGCAACCTTCAGGAAGTCGCGTGACATGTGGCCCGGACTGAGCCTCTCACGGACGATGCGTTCCATGAAGGGTCGCAGATGGGCAATCATGTTGAATTCCGGGTCGAGTTGCCGCCCCACGCCTTCCATGGTGACCAAAGCTTTGGCAAGCAGCATCAGGTCCGGCGACAGATGGATATGGTGATGGACCAGGATTTCAATGAAGTCGGCCAGGAGTTTGCCGGCCTTGATGTCCTGCAGGAGGATTTCGTAGTAGTCATCGATAAATTCGTCCAGGTCACGCCGCAGGCTTTTCAGGTCAGAGTCATCGGTCAGTTCGCCTGAATAAAGCAGTTGAGAGATGATGCTGTCCACATCCCTTGCAAGCAGGGCCTGCAGCAAGTTGATCAACTGCTCCTTGAGGTCGTAGCCGAGCCTGCCCACCATGCCATAGTCAAGCATGCAAATGACATGGTCGGGGAGGATAAAGAGATTGCCGGGATGCGGGTCGCCGTGAAACAGACCATGTTCAAGGATCTGCTTGAGGAAGTTGTCTGCACCACGACTGGCTATTTCCTTGAGGTCGTAACCCCGCCGTCGAAGTTCCTCTAATTCGGAAATTTTTATCCCGGGGATGTACTCCATGGTCAGAATGGTCTCCCGGGAAAATTTCCAGAAAACCTTGGGGATATAGACGGTTGCATCTTCGGCAAAGTTTGCAGCGAAGCGTTCTACGGTCCTGCCTTCCAGATTGAAATTCAACTCCCTGGTGATGGTGCGCCGGAATTCGTTGACCAGGCCACTTGGATTGTAGATTTTGGCGCCCTCGATGTGTTGCTCGATCAAGTAGGCCAGTCCTGTGAGAATGTCAATATCGGTTTCGATGGTCTGAACGATACCGGGCCGGCGAACCTTGAATGCGACCTGTTCGCCCGAATGCAGCCGTCCGAGATGGACTTGGGCAATGGATGCTGTGGCAATCGGGGTGCTCCTGAATTCGGCAAAAAGTTCATCTACCGGGGCGCCAAGCTCATCCTGAAGATGTTTTCTTATTTCTATGGTCGGAACCGCCGGAACCTTATCCTGCAGCTTTCGGAATTCATTGATGTAGGGAGCGGGCAGGATGTCCGCACGGGTGGAGAGGAGTTGGCCAAGCTTGATGAAGGTCGGACCAAGTTCCTCCATGGCCATACGCAGCCGCTGGGGCTGGGTCAGGCGTTCGATCGCCTTGTCGGCCTTGCCCAGCGAGATGATGCGTTTGCCGAGTTCGAGGTAATAGTCGATGTTGAGCTGTTCGATAAAGTGGCCGAAACCATACTTTATCAATACGCCCAGAATCGTCCGGTAGCGTCGAATCGTCCGAATGTTTCGGTTGACACGCAGGATTGGCAGCATGATCGTTCTATCTGTGGTCAGGACGCGGATTCTTTGAGTTTTTTCTCCAAATGGGCCACTTTCTTCTTCAACTTATCAAACTCGTCGCTTGAGACAAGCCCCATGCGGTCGCACGCCTTTTTGACTTCTTCCTGGGCGAGGCCTTCCAGCTTCTCCTGATTCTCGCGGACAGCATCCTGAACCTTCTTGAGGAAGGTTTTTCCTTCTTCTTCCGAGACATTGAACTTCTGGCGCAATTCTGTGAGCAGCTCTTCCGCTTTTTGCTGACTCAAGGTCATTGCACCCACTGCGGTCAGAATGGTTTTTTCAATCAGTTCGATCATGGCAGTCTCCTTGAAACGTAAATGTTGGAAATGAAAAGGGTTTAACAAATAATAGCAGAACTGGAGGAGGTTTCAATCAACTTTGACCAACTCGCGGATGGCTGGCATTGCATCGAGTGTGGCAGATTCCCCGGCCGCAATAATCTCATCAGCACGATGAAATTCAAGCAGAGTGATGCCGTCAAGCTGAGGTCGGATAACCAGGTCACGGGTGTTGCGGTCCAGGCGCAACTGGTTGATCTCGTTCTCCATGATGGCTACGCTCTGGGCACAGACCCGGAAGATGTTCGGGATTTTTCGATTGGTCTCTTCACTGACCGTCGCAATTGGCTCTTGCTGGCCCAGCACCCGGCGCGTCAACTGTTCAATGCCGGGTGCATTGAAAAAGTCCCTCCAGGGTCTCATGCGCTGGTTTTTCTCCTGTTTGAATGGCAGGTAGGCTTCCGGGGTCTGCTTGGTGACCTCTGGAATGGCACACACCCCAATGACCCGATCTGCGCCAAGATGGCGGGCGACATCGGTCGGAACGGGATGACAAAGGCCCCCGTCAACCAGAAACCGATTGCCGAAGCGCGCTGGAGAAAAAATACCGGGGAAGGCCAGCCCGGCTCGCAGGGCTTCCAGCAGGTCGCCCTGCTTGATGACGATGGCTTCGCCGGTCTCGATATCCGTGGCGGTGACGGCCAGGGGCAGGGAAAGCTCCTCGAAGGTTCTCACCGGCAAAAGCTCAGCCATAAAGGTCATCATCTTCTTGCCGTCAATCAAGCCGGATGTCGGTATGACCGGGTCGAGAAGACGGGCCAGACTTTTCCAGTCGATGCCGCGTGCGGTTTCCTCTATGCGATGTATCGGGACGTCTGCAGCATAAAGAGCGCCGATGAAGGCCCCTATTGAGGTTCCGGCAATCAGATCCAGTGAAATTCCGGCATCTTCAAGGGTTTTGAGTACCCCGATATGAGCCAGACCGCGTGCCGCACCGCTACCGAGGGCGAGGCCTACTTTGGGGGAAGTGGATGATTTGTTCAAGCTCAGAAGTTTCCCAGGGTTTGGTGCCATCAGTTGGTTTTTCTTGGGTAGTAACGGTCCTTTTCCGAATAAATGCAGCCGCAGTACTGCTGACGATACAGGCCCATGGCCTTGGAAGTGTCAATGCCTTCCTGCCAGCCGATGCGAAAGTCCCGGTAAAGGAATGAAATGCCGAAGTATTCGCCGAGCTCCTCACCAAATTCCCTGATCATTTCGTGTTCTTGGTAGCGGGAATAGAGCATGGTCGTACTGAAAGCATCAAAACCGTTGGCGACAGCGTATTCAGCCGTACGTTTGAGCCGAGATTCATAACAATAGCCACAACGGGAGGCAGGTTCCTGAGCGACTTGGGCGAGAAAATCCTCCAAACCGTATTCGTCCTGAAACAGGACGTCCAGTTCGGTCGCCTTTGCATACTGCTGGACGGCCTCCAGCCGTTTGCGATATTCAACATAGGGGTGAATATTGTGATTATAAAAGAAACCGGTGACGGAATGGTTGGCTTCGCGTAGAGTTTTGACTGGATAGATCGCGCAGTTGGCACAGCAGATGTGTAGTAGGATTTTCATGGTGACCTATATGCTCCAGCGCAAATGACTCACTCAATTTAACATATTTGTGACGTTCAGGCAAAAAAACCGGCCTGGGAGATTCTTTCTTATAGGAAGTGCGAAGGGCGCGGGCATCGATGCAAGGTTCGTAACTATTCAGCATCTCAGCGAGGGCATGTGGTCTACAGCCATTGCCTGCGTCCAATGTTGTCACTTAACTTCCCGCAAGCAACAGCTTTAGCAGCCTATCGGACTACCTATGAACTGGCTGCTTGTGTCCGGAGCCTATCATAGCGAAGGATGCAAATTCGTCTGTTTGGCCCATATTTCAGCCCCTTTTCGACCAATAGCTACGGCTATTACTCTCAAATGAGCCAAAATTTGATCTCAAACGGCCAAATTTTCGCTTCAGCCCAGATAGTCCGACAGGCTGCATAGCCCACATGCTGTGCGGTTAGTCAGGCAGCTGAATAGTTACCAGGGTTCTTTTCTTCA
>DAOVNV010000260.1 GCA_030630015.1 Desulfuromonadales bacterium
GTGTTTCTGCTGATCGTGGCGGCTCTGGGATTTTTGTTTCAGCGGATGCCCACTGCCTATCTCCCCGATGAAGACCAAGGGGTGTTGCTTGCTCAAGTGATCATGCCGACAGGTTCAACTCTGGAGCAGACCGGGGAGGTTCTGGAGGAAGTTCAGCGCTATTTCCTGGAGAATGAAAAAGAGGCAGTGGAATCCTGTATGACGATTGCCGGCATCGGCTTTTCCGGAATAGCCCAGACTAACGGCATGGTATTTGCCAAGCTGAAGGACTGGAAACTCCGCGACCGGCCGGATCTGAAGGTCAATGCCGTGGCCGGAAGGGCCATGCGGTCGCTTTCACAGATTCGAAACGCCATGGTGTTCGTCTTCCCGCCGCCGGCGGTAATCGAACTGGGCAACGCTACGGGGTTTGATTTTGAGTTGCTGGACCTGGGCGGCCTGGACCACGAGGCCCTGATGGAGGCCCGTAACCAACTCCTCGGCATGGCTGCCCGGGACCCGAGATTGGTCAGGGTTCGGCCCAACGGGATGGGAGACGTGCCTGAATATCGGATCGACGTGGACTGGGAAAAGGCCGGTGCCCTGGGGCTTCCCATTACCTCTATTCACAACACCATCTCGGCGGCCTTCGGCGGTGCCTATGTCAACGATTTTGTCCAGGGTGGACGGGTCAAACGTGTGTATGCGCAGGCGGACGCCCCTTATCGCATGCTGCCTGGTGATCTGGAAAAACTCTATGTGCGCAACACCGCGGGCAAAATGGTCCCCTTTTCCTCTTTTGCGTCCGGACACTGGACCTATGGCTCCCCCAATCTGGAGCGTTACAACGGCTTTCCGTCCCTGAACATCTGGGGAGAGCCGGCGCCCGGGAAAAGCTCCGGAGAGGCGATGCAGGCCATGGAAGAGATCGTCTCGAAACTGCCTCGGGGCATTGGCTTTGACTGGACAGGGCTTTCCTACCAGGAGCGAATGGCAAGTTCTCAGGCGCCCCTGTTGTACGCGTTCTCCATTTTCGTGATTTTTCTTTGTTTGGCCGCTCTGTACGAAAGCTGGACCATCCCCATCTCGATCCTGCTGGTCCTCCCCCTTGGGGTAATCGGCGGAGTCATCGCCTCAAGCATGCGGGGTCTGCCAAATGATGTCTATTTCCAGATAGGGCTCCTGACCACCATGGGCCTGGCCACCAAGAACGCGATCCTGATCGTCCAGTTTGCCAAGGCCCAACTGGGGAAAGGGATGGGACTGATCGACGCCACCCTGGAGGGGGCAAAACTGCGATTTCGTCCGATCATCATGACCTCGCTGGCCTTCGGATTCGGAGTACTGCCGCTCGCCCTTGCGACGGGCGCCGGGGCAGGAGCGCAAAAGGCCATAGGCACCGGCGTACTGGGAGGGATGGTTACCGCCACCGTCCTGGTGGTTATCTTTGCGCCCCTCTTCTATGTGTTGATCGAAAAGATCTTCGGCAAGCAAGGGCGACGTGAATCAGCCGAAACAGGCGGCGTAAATCCATCAGGGGATCAATAATATGAATAGACAATTGTTATTTATACTGGTTGGAATCGTCCTCTTTCCGGGCGGCTGCTCCCTGGCCCCGAAATATACACAGTCGAAAGCGCCGATACCGGTTGAGTGGCCACATGGCGCGGCCTACAAAGCGCAGGCCATGCCCGGAACGCTGACAATCCCGGCGCTGAGCCGGCAGGAATTTTTCGCCGACAAACAGCTGCAAAAGATTATTGAGACTGCTCTAAGCAACAACCGGGACCTGCGGCTCGCCGCCCTGAATGTGGAAAGGGTCCAAGCCCTGTACGGCATTCAACGGGCTGAACTGTTCCCCTCGGTCAATGCGGTGGGCAGCGGGAGCAAGCAACGTGTGCCCGCCGATCTTTCAACCACCGGAAAATCGATGACGGTGGAACAATACGGTGTCAATCTGGGCATTGCTTCCTGGGAGATCGATTTCTTCGGCCGTATCCGCAGTCTGAAAGATCGGGCGCTGCAGGAATACCTGGCCACGGAGCAGGCCCGCCGAAGCGCGCAGATCCTGCTGGTATCCGAGATTGCCAGGGTGTATCTGACCCTTGCAGCGAACAGGGAAAACCTCAAACTGGCCCAGTCCACCCTTGAAACCCGGCAGGCTGCCTACGCCTTAATTCAGCGGAGCTATGAAGTTGGACTCTCAACTGAATTGGATCTGCGTCGAGCGCAAACTCAGGTTGATGCGGCCCGGGGAGATGTCGCCCGCTTCACGCAACTGGCGGCGCAGGTCCAAAACGCCCTGAACCTTCTGGCAGGCTCTCCGGTGCCGGAAGATCTCCTGCCGGCGGACCTGAGCAGCGTTACGCCTCCCAGAGAAATTTCTCCGGGCCTGTCCTCCGAGGCGCTTCTAAGCCGGCCTGATATTGTGGCGGCAGAACATCGGCTCAAGGGGGCCTATGCCTTTATCGGCGCGGCCCGAGCCGCCTTCTTCCCCCGTATTTCTCTGACCACCTCAGTGGGAACCGCAAGCGACGA
>DAOVNV010000141.1 GCA_030630015.1 Desulfuromonadales bacterium
ATCACAATTTTTGTGCCAAGCATCGCCCCGACCTGGCCAACCAGGCGAGAAGTGGAACCAAAGAAGAAAGGCCCGTCAATATCGACAACCCTGACGCGGAAACTCTTGTCATGGGTTATTTGTTCGCAGCCTTCAATTTCCTTGACCGATATCTCCAAATCATTGACTGATGAATGGACCTGGTTCGTCAGGCGAATCGTGAGAAGCACGGACGCGAGCACGACTCCGACACCAACGGCCACAATCAGGTCGACAAAAACCGTTAGAAAAAGAACTGTAAACATGATGGCGAGATCATGCTTTGGTGCTTTTTTGATGATTTTTATGAACCTGTAATCAATAATATCCAGGCCTACTTTGATTAAGATCGCTGCCAGAACCGCCATGGGAACAATGGCTGCATATTTGCCCAGACCGAGGAGAACCCCCAGCAGGATCAGGGCATGCAAAACCCCAGAGAACCTGGTTGTGCCGCCGGATTTAACATTGACGACCGTTCGCATTGTTGCACCGGCCCCTGGTATACCACCCACAAAAGCAGTCAGAGCGTTGCCAAGCCCCTGACCGATCAGTTCCCGGTTCGAATCATGTTCGGTTTTTGTCAGGGAATCAGCAACCAGAGAGGTGAGGAGACTGTCTATTGCCCCTAAGACCGCAAGACTCATGGCGGCAGAAACAATAATTGTTGTCTGACTGATACTGAAACTGGGCCAGTATATTTCCGGAAGTCCGCTGGGAATCGTTCCAATGGTTGCCAGCTGTAACCCGGCAAGTTGAGAAATAGCGGTTACTATAATCAGTGCCAACAGGGGGGTGGGAATGATTCTGGCTATCTTTTTAGGTGTAAAGAACACGATCAGTAAAGCAATGACACTGGCATACAGAGCATCAGCCTGAAACCTTGTCCCGACATTGGCAAAAGAGGCCACTGCTTCAAGGGGCGACCTTACCCCTTCAATCCCCAACAGAGGATTGATCTGCAAGAGGATAATAATAATACCAATACCACTCATAAAACCTGAGATGACCGGATAGGGAACAAATTTCACAAACTTCCCGACTTTTAACAGTCCAAGTACGATCTGGAAAAGACCAGTCAACAACACGGCGGCCATTAATAGCGAAACATCTCCATGGAAGAGAACAAGGGTTGAGGCAGCAACAATCGTCATCGGGCCGGTCGGTCCGGAAATCTGTACCTTGGTTCCTCCTGCCAGGGATGCGACAAAGCCGAGAATGATCGCTCCGTAAATTCCTGCCTGCGCACCGACCCCGCTGGCCACTCCGAATGCCAGGGCAAGGGGCAAGGCGATAACGCTGGCGGTTACTCCCCCAAAAAGATCTCCAACTATTCTTTTGTAAACCAGTCCTTGCATGTCTGCATCCAATCAAACAATACTGCCAGGCTCGTGAACCCGGGATTGCCTAAGCCAATAGTTTCCCCTCAAGAGAGGTGACTTGCTCTATCAGTTCTCTGCGGTTCAAATGCTTTTTGGCCATGGAGATAAACTCTTTCTCCATAAACAGTCTCGTCAGCCTGGTTTTTATGATGAGCTGCTCGGTTTTGTTGGCCGCCAGGAGTAAGAGAACAATTTCCGTGTCAATGTTATCAATGGCTCCAAAGTCCATAGGCCTTTCCAGAAAGGCAATGAGAAGCTTGGATCCTTTAATGTTGTAGGACCCGTCGACATCCGGAGCCATTAAAGACAACCCCTGCAATGAGGATGAGATGATTGATTCGTTGTAGAGTATTTGCTTTTTGATGCTGATTGCTTCTTCACTGGAGAGGTTGCTGACCATTCCCAATATCTCATCAAGAATTTCGTCCCGGTTTTCTCCGTGGGCTCGATAAATGATCAAGCCGTTCGCCAAAACATCTGCAACACGTATCTTGTAATTGGTTGGGGCTTTGTCCTGCTCTTCGTTCTGAGATTCCAATACCCATTTTTCAATTTTTTCTGTATTGAAGCGCCATTGCCCCCCTATTTTTATGGCAAATGGAATCGATTTAGAGTTGATCATTCGGTAAACGGTCTTCTCAGAAACATCCAATTTTGCCGATAACTCTTTCACTGTTAGGAATATTTTGTCCATATCGTCCTCCTTTTTGTCTATATTTGTCCACTTTGCGCGCTTGCGGAGTGCATGTCAATGCATTTATATATTGCTGCTTTCTAGGCAGCTTCAGCCATTAACAACTCCATCCAAACTATAAAAGGCCCTGACCAAAAACCAGCCTGCGCTGTCAAAATAAACCAGAAAAAGGCCCCCACCGGCCTCTACATTAAAAGCGGTAGTGGCTCTAGGGAAAATCAGGTGGCTTGATTACAAGAGTCACAGCATGTTACAGTTTGCATCCCACTTAAGCCGGGTTTTCCCCGGCTTTTTTCATCGTAAAAGGCTGATTACGCGTCCATACCATGAGCAGTGCAAAACCCGACAAGACTCCGGAAATCCTCGCGCCGGCCGGCAGCCTGGAAACCTTCTTCGCAGCACTGGACAGCGGCGCCGATGCCGTCTATCTCGGCCTGAAGGATTTTTCGGCCCGCGCCAAGGCGAAGAACTTCACGCTCGAAGATCTCGAGCAGATGGTCGCCTATGCTCACCGGGAACAGCGCCGCGTCTACCTTGCCCTGAACACCCTGGTCAAGGAAACCGAACTGCCGCGCCTAGTCGAGGTGCTGGCCGCGATCGAAGCTATGGGCATCGATGCAGTGATCCTGCAGGATCTGGCCGTCTGGCAACTGGCCCGGGAGTTTTTCCCCTCTCTCGAACTGCACGCCTCGACGCAACTGACCATTCACAACGCAGCTGGTGTCAAAATGCTTGAAAAGATGGGCTTCGAGCGGGCGGTCCTGGCCCGGGAGCTGAGCCTGGCCGAAATCGCAGTGATCCACCAGCAGACGAACCTTGATCTCGAACACTTCATCCACGGCGCCCATTGCTTCTCGCTGTCCGGCCAATGCAGCTTCTCGTCCTGGCTGGGCGGCATGAGCGGCAACCCGGGCCGCTGTGCCCAACCTTGCCGCCGGCGCTATCATTACAAGGGTAAAGACGGCTACTTCTTTTCGCCCAACGACCTATCGGCCATCGATCTGCTGCCGGAGATGACGGCTGCCGGCATCATGAGCTTCAAGATCGAGGGCCGCATGAAGAGCGCCGAATATGTCGCCAACGTGGTTTCAGCTTACCGTCAGGTCCTCGACGCCCTTCCCGCAGATCAACCCGAGGCGATCACTGCCGCCAAACAGCTTCTGAAAACATCTTTCGGACGTGCGCCGACCCGCGGTTTTCTGCCCGGACCGCAGCCGACCGATATGGTCAACCCGGCAACCAGAGGAGCGACCGGCATCCCGCTCGGCCAGGTTGAACGAACCGATCAACGCAGCATGGCCTTTACCAGTCGCGAACCCCTGTGCAAAGGCGACCGCTTGCGCGTTCAACCGGCCAGCGATCGACCCGGTACCGGCTTTACCATGCGTGAGCTGTTTTTGGGCAACAAGAGTGTCAGCAGAACCTCAGCGAAAGCCAGGGTCAGCGTCACGCTGCCGGCCGGCCTCTCTGCGCAAAAAGGCGACATGGTTTACAAGGTTGCCTCGGGACAGGCCTACACCCTCAGCGAATCGGCCGGCCGGAAACGACTGGCCAAAATCACACCCGGCCGGATCAGGATCAACCTGTCGATCGTCATGCCGACCAACGACACGCTGCAAGTCACGGCCCATGGACCTGACATTACCTTGACCAGCGCCTACCCGGTGGAAGGTTTTCCGGCCCGGGAGCGCCCACTGTCCAGGGACATCCTTGAAAATGTCTTTCAGCGCACCGGCGATACGCTCTTCGATATGGAGTCCCTGACCTGTGCGACCTTTCCACCGCTGGTCATCCCGCCCAGCCGACTCAAAACCATCCGCCGGGACTTTTACCGGGAACTGACAGAGCTTTTGGCCGATCGTGATGAGAAACCTCAGGGAAATAGGCGCCAGAAGGCACTGCAAGGGCTGGTTCCCGCCAGAAACCTCCCGTCAACAGGCGAACCAGTTTTCAGCATTGCCTTGGGCAAGGCGAGCGACCTGAGAATCCTGAAAAGCCCGGGAGTCCAGGATGTCTCCCTGCCATTACTGCCCGGCGGCCTGCAGCGCTTTGAAAACGCCGGCCGGGGTTTCTCCCGCGAAACAAACCGGATCATCTGGGAACTGCCCCTGGCAATTTTCGATGAGCAATGGCCCGATTACCAGCTGGAGATCGACGAGTTGATCACCCGGGGTTTTGAACGTTTCCGCCTCCAGAATCTCGGCCAGTTCCAGCTGTTTGAACAACACGACATCAGCGGACTGGAAGCCGGCTACCGGCTGTTTACCCTGAACAGCCAGGCCGCTCTTGCCTGGCAGTCCCTGGGAGCAACGACCGCCACTCTCTACGTCGAGGATGACAAAGAGAACATCGCTAATCTGCTTGAACGGGATCTTGGCATCAAGCTGCAGGCCACCGCCTATGCCAATCTGCCGATGATGATTTCACGCGTCCCGCTGCGCGGCGTCAAGCCGGACCACCCCATGCTCTCGGACCGGGAGGAAGCTTACCGGGTCGAAACCCGCACCGGCCTGACCGTCATCCGCCCTGAACAGGATTTCTCACTGATCGGCTATCTGGCCGAACTCAACAGACTGGGCTGCGAACGGTTCATTTTCGACCTGTCCCATTGCGGACCTTTCTCGAATCTGGGGCAGAGAGTACTGGCTGCGGCCGGCCGTGACCAGAAACTTGCAAACACTTCACCATTCAACTTTACCCAGGGGCTGACCTGATTTCCCAGACAGCCGCCTGGCAACGAAAGAACTTCATGACCCATATACCGATCCTCACTAGCGATGATCAGGTCGCAAAGCTTGCCCACCAACTGGCACAGGAATCCGTTATTGCCGTCGACCTGGAAGCGGATTCCATGCACAGCTACCGCGAAAAGGTCTGCCTGATCCAGGTCACCTCTGCTGCCGGCACCCTGCTGATCGACCCCCTCCAGGTCACGAACCTCGATCCCCTCAAGCCGATTTTGTCTGATCCGTCGACCCGCAAGATCTTTCATGCGGCCGACTACGATCTGCGCTGCCTGCACCGCGATTTCGGCATGGAAATCCACGGTTTATTCGACACCATGATCTGCGCCCAACTGCTCGGGGAAAAACGTATCGGTCTGGCCGACCTGTTGGGCAAGTATTTTGACGTCAACCTGGATAAGCGTTTCCAGCGTGCCGACTGGTCGAAACGACCGCTCTCCACGGAGATGATCAATTACGCGGCAGAAGATACCCGGCACCTGCACCGCCTGGCGGAAATGTTCGAGACCCGTCTCAAGGAACTGGGCCGGCTGGATTGGGCGCATGAAGAATTCGCTCTGCAGGAAGAGGTGCGCTTTTCTGACAATGATGGTCCCCTGTGCCTGCGCGTCAAGGGTGCCGCCAACCTCGACCGCCGCCCACTCGGCATTCTTGAAGAGCTGCTGCAGTGGCGCGAAACGGAAGCCGAACGCCGTGATCTGCCGCTGTTCAAGGTAATCGGCACCAAGGATTTAATGGCTCTGGCCCTGTCCGCTCCGGAGACGATGCAGGAACTCAAAGCCACCGCAGGGCTTTCCCCCCGGCACGCCGACCGGCTTGGCAAAAAACTGCTCGCAGCCATCCAGCGGGGCAAACAGATCCCGGATGCAGAGCTGCCGGTCTACCCCAGACAGGCAACCAGGCAGCGCCGGGATCCACAGGTTGATGCCCGACTGGAGAGGCTGAAGAAATGGCGCAGGGAATCCGCTGGAACCTACCAGTTGGACCCGGGAGTCCTGATCAACAACGCCCAGCTCGAGGAACTGGCCAGGTGTAATCCGCAGAGCTCCGAAGATCTGGAGAATATCCCGGCCATGAAAAACTGGCAGAGATGCGAGCTTGGCGCGGGCATCCTCAAACTGCTTGCCGGAACATGAAAAAACTCCACACTTTCAGCATTGCTGAGCGCAGCCAGGCCGGCCTGCTCAAGGAACTGTTCGAACGTGAGGGCATCAACTGCCTGATCCGCAATGATCAGCTGTTTTCAGCCATGGGAGAAATCCCCTTCCTGGAATGTTACCCGGAACTATGGGTCGTGGATAATGAAGTTTATCCGCGGGCAAAACTGCTGCTGGACAACTGGCTGAAGGAGGATAATGTCGACGGCGCAGACTGGACCTGTCCTAATTGCGGCGAGATTCTCGAAGGGCAGTTCGGCGCCTGCTGGAAATGCGGGACAAGCCGTGACTGGTGACTGGTTACTAGTTACTGGTCACTGTTCCTTTCTGTCTGACATACTCATACATCACCACCGACGCAGCAATACTGACATTCAGGCTCTGTACACTGCCGAACTGGGGGATAATCAGACTTCGCAGGGTTGGGAAATCCTGCCGGTCAAAGCTGAAGCCGAACTCCTCATGCCCCAGAACAAACGCACTTTTCTGCGGAAGCACGAGATCACAGAGTGACTCCGCTCCCTCAGGATCAAGGACGAAAAGGGTGTAGCCCTCGGCAGCCAGACTCGCGTGGCAGTCAGCAAAGGTTTCGTGGAACCTGGCCGGCACCTTGC
>DAOVNV010000233.1 GCA_030630015.1 Desulfuromonadales bacterium
CTCCCGCTGGCTGGCCAATCGCTGTGGCTACCAAGGGTTGGCCCAGCAAGCCTACCTGGCTGGTCTGCTGCATGATGTCGGCAAACTTTTCCTGCTTGCTTGCCTGAAAGAGATTTCTTCCAGCGAAGACCTTGACATGCCTCTTTCCGACCAGATCGTGCATGAGGTCATGAGAACCATGCATGTCGAGCAGGGGCTGCGCCTGTCCGGGGAATGGAACTTGCCGGAAGTTTTTTTCCAGGTGATCAACCGTCATCATGAAACGACCCTGGACAACCAGGACATCACCCTTGCCCTGGTCAAGCTGGCCAACAAAGGCTGCCACAAGCTCGGCTTGGGGTGGGAGCAGGACAGGTCCCTTGTTCTGCCGACAACTGCCGAAGCCCAGTTTCTGGGGATTAGCGAAATAGCCCTTGCCGAGTACGAGATCATGCTCGAAGACCGGTTTTTCAGCGGGGAATCTGCCCTGTTGAAAAACGGAGAAGCAGACGAAACAGAGAGGATCGTCAACGCGACGACTTGAACCTCTGGAAAGGCCCTTGTGATGATCAAAACAATTGCGAAAATTCTGCAAAGTAAAGGCGACCAGGTCTGGAATATTTCACCTGAGGCCACCGTTTACCAGGCTCTGGAACTTATGGCGGAGAAGGGTGTGGGTGCCTTGGTGGTCATAGAAGGGGACGCTGTCGTTGGAATCTTTTCGGAACGCGACTACGCGCGCAAGGTCGCTCTAAGCGGTCTGAATTCTCAAAAGACTCAGATCAGCCAGATCATGACCGAGATGGTTCACTACATCACCCCGGAGAAGTCGGTCGAGGAGGGACTTGCCCTGGTCACGGAAACCCACTGCCGCCATCTGCCGGTTCTCAAGGATGGCAAATTGGTCGGATTAGTTTCTATAGGCGACCTGGTTAAGGCCTCGCTGGCAGAAAAGGATTTTCTGATCAAGCAATTGAGCAGCTACATCAAGGGCAAATAATCAGCAGCATGCCCCTTTGCGTTCCGGGGCGGTCATCGTCAGAGCCCTTCTTTCACGACATCAGTCTTCTTGACTCGTCCAGAACAATCCTCTATCCTCCTGCCTGTTATGAGAATTATCTCATTTTTTCACATTTGGGAGGACTTATGCTGAGGCACCCTGTTCTGCACCTGTTGATCTTTGGATTTTTCCTGTTATTTGCCCTGTCGACACCATCATTTGCCGGTAACGATCCTCTTCTCAAGTGGCAACCGGCCTTTGATCCGTCCGGTGCGGAGCACACCTACCTGCTGTCCTGTGTCGGCCATCCGGCTATTGCCGGCGTGGAGGTCGGCTTCCAGATTCGTGACCGGGCCTGGGAGCTTTCCGGCGGCAGGCTCTATGTCGACTTCCGCCCCTTAAGCCAGCTCGGCGGCGAAAAAGACGTCATTAACAAGCTCAAGTTCGGTGCGGTGCAGGGCATGATGAGTTCCTCGGTCGCTGCGGCCAACATCGCTCCACAGCTCGGCATCGTCAACCTGCCCTATGTCGTGGACAGCTTCGACAAGCTCGACGCCTTTCGAAACACGCCGGCAACCTGGGAACCTTTCAGGGATGCCCCTCTCGGGCAGGGGCTGCAAGCCATCGATTTCACCGGTTACGGCAGCTACGGCTGGGCGACCACCACACCGGTCTCAAGCCTGGCCGAAGCCAAAACAGTCAACTTCAGGATTGCTCAGGCTCCCGTCAATATCGATGCCTACAAAGCCTGGGACCTCAAATTCACCGTCCTGTCCTGGCCTGATGTGCCCCAAGCCCTGCAGACCGGCGTCATCAACGGCCTCGACCACACCCCGATCGTCTGCAACATTTCGAAGAAATTCACCATCGCCAGGTACTACACGGAACTCGATTATGCCCAGGGTCTCTACGTCCATATCATCAATAAGCGCTGGCTGGACAATCTGCCCGAAGACCTGCAGGACGTTCTGCTCACAGTGGTCGCTGAAGAGAGCGCCAAGGCACGGCAACTGACCCGCCAGCAGCAGGCCGAGCAAATCACTGCCGCCAAGGAATCCGGAGTCACCTTCCTGACACTGAACGAAACTGACCGCCAGACTCTGCTTGCCAGATCCGAAAAGATTTACAAGACCTGGGGACCAAAAATCGGCGAGGACTATCTCAACAAGGTTCGGGAGACTCTCGGGAACTGACCCGTCTCCTGACTGCCACACAAAAAAAGCCCCTGTGTGCAAGCAGCACCAGGGGCTTTTTGATTCCAGTAGGCATGCCAAATGAGTCCTCGAACTAAACTATCAGGACCCCAGATAATTATTGCAGCTTTTCTATTGAATCCCCCGCAGCAACAACACCGTCATTGATCACTTTTGCAAAGACCCCTTCTTTCGGCATGACGCAATCACCGACCTGGTGGTAGATGGCGCAACGGGTATGGCATTCTTTGCCGATCTGGGTGATTTCCAGAAGAGTTTCACCAATCCTCAGTCGCGCCCCGATCGGCAGAGCAACAAGGTCAATCCATTCGGTCGTGATGTTCTCGGCAAAATCGCCAGGATCGACATCGAGGCCCATCTTCTGCATTTTGTGAATGCTTTCGATCGCGAGCAGACTGATCTGGCGGTGCCAGTCTCCGGCATGGGCATCTCCAAGGATGCCATGATTCTGTTTCAGGGTCACACTCTCAACCGGAATTTTCTTCTCTCCTTTGCTGGCACTGATACAGACTGCAACGACCCGGCCCATCTTTTAATTCCCCCCTTCCAGAACCCTGGAGACTGCTTTTTGCCAGCCTCGCAACAGATCGTTGCGTTCAGCCTGGCTGAGCCTGGGGGTAAATAAAGCATCTCTCTGCCAATGATTACGGATATCCGCCAGCGACTCGAACAGGCCAAGTTGAACTCCCGCCAGGTAAGCAGCCCCCAAAGCAGTGGTTTCCGTCACCTGGGGGCGCTCAACCGGAACATCCAACAGGTCCGCCAGAAACTGCAGGAACCAGTTATTGGCAACCATGCCGCCATCGACCCGCAAAGCCTTTGAGCCGGTATCACTGTCCCGCTTCATGGCTGCCATCAGATCATAGGTCTGATAGCCGACCGATTCCAAAGTTGCCCGAACGATTTCGGCAACCCCGGTATCACGGGTCAGGCCGAAAATTGCCCCGCGGGCACGGGGGTCCCAATGCGGTGCGCCCAATCCGGTAAATGCAGGAACCATATAAACACCTCGATTGGAATCGAGGCCCTGTGCCAGTCCTTCAACCTCGCCAGCGGAGTCGATCAGTTTAAGCCCATCGCGAAGCC
>DAOVNV010000125.1 GCA_030630015.1 Desulfuromonadales bacterium
GAACTTGGCAAGTTGTCGGAACCTGATTTCAACCACAGATTCTGCTGACGAGCCTTTTATGTAAACTTTGGGATTGAAATTCAAATCCCAAAGTTTACATAATATATATTATGCGACGTTGTGTATATGGTGATCAGTATTTTGCAGTTTTACCAAGAAGTCTCCCCTGCCGAAAAGATAAAAAAAGGAGAAGATCATTTCTGATCTTCTCCATCTTCCGTTGTAATGGTCGGGGCGAGAACATTCGAACTTCCGCCCCCCCCCTGCACCCCATGCATGCTGTTAAATATGGGAATCAATGTTCATGATGGTCATGTCAAGATTCTTGTCGACTTCTGTGAGCATAAACATGAAAAAGGCGACCCTTCAAGGTCGCCTTTTCTATTATGGTCGGGATGATAGGATTTGAACCTACGGCCCCTTGACCCCCAGTCAAGTGCGCTACCAGACTGCGCCACATCCCGTCAAACAACGAATGCGAATTATGCTTTATTTGAAATGACTTGTCAAGCGATTAAAGGAGGAAGCTACAACTGATTTCTTATAGTTAAATCAGTATGTTACCTCCCTATTTCTTCCTATTATCAATGACTCTCTGCGCTTTACCTTCAGCACGGATTATTGCCGAAGGCTCAACAAGTTTAACCTTGGCATGCAACCCGATAGACACGGCCAATTTTTTCTCAACCATGTCGACAAAAGAGCGTTGCTTCTTCATTTCATCAAAGAAAATGTTCTCGTTGACTTCCACCTGGACTTCCAGCGTATCCACTGTGCCTTCCCGATCCACGACCAGCTGGTAGTGCGGCTCACAGCCTTCTACCTGGAACAGAACTTCCTCGATCTGGGTCGGGAAAACGTTGACGCCTTTGATAATCAGCATGTCGTCGCTGCGCCCCATCGTTTTCTCCATACGGACGAGCGTACGACCGCACTCACACGTATCGTAGTGCAGGCGTGTGATATCTCTTGTCCGGTAGCGAATCAAAGGGATGGCCTCCTGGACGATATTGGTCAGAACCAACTCGCCCTTCTCCCCCGGGGGTAAAACTTGCCCGGTCTCGGGATCGATGATTTCCGGTAGGAAGTGGTCTTCAAAAATGTGCATCCCTTTTTTACACAAACATTCTCCGGCGACTCCTGGACCGACAATTTCTGAAAGGCCGTAATTGTCCGTCGCGATAATACCAAGACGTTCCTCAATCTCTCGCCTGAGTTCCTCGCTCCAGGGTTCTCCCCCAAACAGGCCGACCTTGAGGCTCAAACTGCGCGGATTTTCACCCATTTTTTCAATACGGTCAGCCAGAGTCAGCGCATAGGACGGCGTACAAACCAAGGCCGTTGCACCGTAATCCTTCAAAATCATGATCTGGCGCTCGGTGTTGCCCCCTGACATGGGAATGACAGTTGCCCCGATCCTTTCCGCACCGTAATGAAGGCCGAAGGCGCCGGTAAACAGTCCGTATCCAAAGGCTATATGTACGATGTCGTCGGAGGTGACGCCTGCCGCAGTCATGAAGCGAGCCACCAGATCAGACCAGTCATCCAGGTCTTTCCGAGAATAGCCGACTACCGTTGGCTTCCCGGTGGTTCCTGAAGAAGAGTGCACTCGAACAACGTCTTTCATCGGTACAGCGAACATGCCGTAAGGATAATTCAGGCGCAAATCTTCTTTGGTTGTGAATGGCAGGCCGGACAGGTCCTTGAGGGAGTGAATGTCATCAGGGTCGATACCTGCCTTGGCAAATTTCTCCTTGTAGCAAGGTACGTGGCTGACCCTTTTGAGGGTGTTGCGCAGTCGTTCAAGCTGCAGCCTTTCCAGGTCAGGTCGGTCAAGACATTCGTGTAGCGGGTCCCATACTTTGTGCGTAGCTTCAGAAGTCACTTTAACTAATCTACCTTATATGTTGCGGCTAACCTGTTGATTGTGAACTATATTCCGTAAATACGTTCGCCAGGGAGAACCGTGATGTTATTTTCCTGGAGAACCTTGATGGCCTGATCGACATCGTCAAATCTGAAAATAATCACCGCGTTTCCGGCGCTGCGTTCAACAAAAGCATACATGTATTCAACGTTGACACTGGCCTCATCAAGCACCTTGAGAATCGAGGCCAGGCCGCCGGGGCGATCAGGAACCTCTACCGCAACCACCTCGGTTTTGCTGACCGTGAACCCACCCTCTTTCAGCGTCTTCTTGGCAAGGTCCGTCTTGTCGACGATCAGACGCAGGATACCGAAATCCGAGGTATCAGCCAACGACAGAGCCCTGATGTTGACCCCATTTTCCCCGAGCAAGCGGGAGACTTCGGCAAGACGACCGGACTTGTTCTCAATGAAAATAGATATTTGCGTGACTTTCATGGCACAATCCTCTTTGATTATTTCGGGCGATTGTCAATGACCCGCTTGGCTTTTCCTTCACTGCGGGCGATCGTCTTAGGCTCCACCAGGCGGATACGGCAGCTGATGCCGAGAATATCCTTGATGGAATCCTGAATGGTGCGGGACAGTTTCTGCAGAACCTTGATCTCGTCGGAGAAGGCCTTTTCGTTGACCTCGACCTGAACCTCAAGCGTGTCGAGGTTTTCCTCACGGTCGACGATCAGCTGGTAATGGGGTTCAACCCCCTCGATATCCATCAGCACGCTTTCGATCTGCGACGGAAAGACGTTGACGCCGCGGATAATCAGCATGTCATCCGACCGTCCGCTCATCCTCTGCAGGCGCCTGTGAGTACGCCCGCAAATACAGGGTTCAGCGATAATTCGCGTGATATCGCGGGTGCGATAGCGGATCATCGGGATGCCTTCTTTGGTGATGGTGGTAATCACCAACTCACCCTGCTCACCAACAGGCAGGACTTCTCCCGTGTCAGGATCAATGATTTCAATGATAAAATGGTCTTCCCAGATATGCAGACCGGCCTGTGCCTCGATACACTCAATGCCGACGCCCGGGCCAAGTATTTCCGAAAGGCCATAGATGTCAATCGCTTTGATGCCGACCTTCTCCTGGATTTCATCGCGCATCTTTTCGGACCAGGGTTCAGCACCAAAGATGCCAACTCGCAGCTTGAGTGAGTGGATGTCTATACCCTCTTCAGCTGCAATTTCAGCGAGATAGAGACTGTATGAAGGGGTGCAGGTCAACACAGTGGAACCGAAATCCTGCATGATCATCAATTGCTTCTTTGAGTTGCCGCCGGACATCGGGATAACCGAAGCTCCGATTTTTTCTGCACCGTAATGAGCGCCAAGACCGCCTGTAAACAGGCCATAGCCATATGCGTTGTGAATGACATCGCCGCGATGCGCTCCGGCCGCCGTAAACGAACGGGCCATCATTTCGGTCCAGTTGTCGATGTCACGACGAGTGTAACCAACCACGGTTGGCTTGCCGGTTGTGCCCGAGGAAGCATGAATCCGGACGATCTGGTCCAAGGGGGTGGCAAACAGGCCATAAGGATAATTGTCGCGCATGTCCTGTTTCAGTGTGAAAGGGATCCGCCGCAGATCGTCCAGGCTCTTGATCTGTTCCGGCATGACGCCAACTTTGTCGAACTGTTGCCTATAAAAAGGGACCGTCGCATAAACTTTTTCAAGTGTCTGCTGCAGACGCTTCAACTGGAGCGATTCAATCGCTTCACGCGGCAATGTCTCAAACTCGTCATTCCAGATCATGGCTCTTTCCTTCAGTCATATAAGCTAATCATCGTTTTCTCATCGCTCAGCCTGTCCGCCATAGCTTTAGCGACGGCTGGCACTCAGCACTGAACTATCCCCCGGCCCAGTTCAAAAGCCTCAAGATTGACCTTGAGGAATTTCTCGGGAACCAGGGCCCGGATCGCATTCAGCCACTGCTCATGCGTAGGCGCAAGCAGATTCGAGAGAGCGCCGAGCAGCACGGTATTGACGGTACGCGAGTTGCCGGCCTGCTCTGCCAGACGCAGGCCGTCGACAACACGCACGTCGTCGATATGCTGCTGGAGTTTGGCCGGGATATCCTCTGGATATTCTTCCTTGCCAAGTGCAACCGACGGCGGCGCAATCCGCAGATTATTGACAACAACCGTACCGTTCGGATCGACCAGCGGCAGATAACGGTAGGTTTCAAGCAGTTCGAAGCCGAACAGGACATCCGCCCCGCCCTCAGGAATGATCGCTGAATGGACTTTCTTGCCGAACCTGACGTGTGAGACGACGCTGCCGCCACGTTGCGCCATACCGTGAACTTCAGCTTTTTTGACGTCATAGCCGGCCTGCATCAGAACTTCGGAAAGGATTTCGCTGGCCAGGAGCGTCCCCTGCCCGCCGACACCGGCCATGAGAATATTGGTCACTTTATCGTTAGTCATGGCAGACTCCAAATGCACCGAATTTACAAACCTGTTCACAAATGCCGCAACCGGTGCACAATAGTCGGTCCACCTTGGCATAGCCCTTGTCGCCGCCCTCTCCTGGCTCCCATTCAATCGCCGGACAGCCCAGTTTCAGACAGGCTTGGCAAGCCGTACACTTGTCGGCATCGACAAACAGCGGCGGATTCTTTTTGAAAAGATCATGTTTTATCAGTACGCAGGGACGCCGGGTGATAACAACCGATGTTTCCGGGCGCGCCATCTCCTCGCTGATTACCTGCCTGGTCTCGTCCATCTGGTAAGGGTCTACAGTCCTCACATTCCTGACCCCAAGTGAGCGGCACAAAGCTTCCAGGTCAACCTGGTAAGCCTTCTCTCCGGAAAGGGTAAAGCCGGATGAGGGGTTGTCCTGGCGGCCGGTCATGCCGGTGGTGCTGTTGTCAAGGATGATGACCGTTGCCGGCGACTGGTTGTAGACCATGTCCATCAAACCATTGACGCCGGTATGCAGGAAAGTCGAGTCGCCAATGACTGCAACCACTTTCTGCTGGTCTTCGGCATCAAGAACCTTACTGAGTCCGGTAGCATTGCCGATGCTGGCCCCCATGCAGATGCAAGTGTCCATGGCCGAAAGCGGCGGCATGAAGCCGAGCGTGTAGCAACCGATATCGCCGGTCACAAAAGCCTTCAATCGGTTCAGAGCGTAAAACACGCCCCGGTGCGGACAGCCCGGGCACATGTTGGGTGGCCGCGGCGGCAGTTGTTCCGTGAGTTCAAGCGGTTCAGTTGCAGCGAGGCCGAAGGCTTTGCGCAGTCGCCCGGGGGTCAGCTCACCGCAAATCGGTACCTTGTCCTTACCGATAACCTCGATGCCCATCGCCCGGACCTGTTCCTCGATGACCGGATCAAGTTCCTCAATGATGTACAGGGTCTTGTAGCGGTCGGCGAACTCGCGGATGAGCCGCTGTGGCAGCGGATGGACCAGACCAAGTTTCAGAATACCGGCCTCGGGGAAGACCTCACGGGCATACTGGTAGGCCACACCGGCCGTGATGATGCCCAACTCGCCCTGCCCCTCCTCGATACGGTTGAACGGCTGGTCACAGGCCCATTCTGCCATGCGTTCCAGGCGCTCCTCGACGAAAGGATGCCGGATGCGGGCGTTGCCGGGCAGCATGACGAACTTTTTCGCGTCACGGGTCAGCCCTGTGGCAGGAAGATCCTGCATCGGCTCGCCGAGAGTCACAACCGATTTGGAATGGGATATCCGCGTAGTACTGCGCAGCATGATCGGTGTATCGAACTGTTCGCTGGCTGCAAATGCGAGACGCGTAAAATCAAGAGCCTCCTGGCTGTCGGCCGGGTCGAACATCGGCACCTTGGCAAAACGGGCGTAGTTGCGGCTGTCTTGCTCATTCTGTGAGGAGTGCATTTCCGGGTCATCGGCGGCCACCAGAACAAACCCGCCACGCACACCTGTATAGGAAAATGTGAAGAGCGGGTCTGCGGCAACATTGACGCCAACATGCTTCATGGTCACCAGGGCGCGGGCGCCGCCCATGCTGGCGCCGATACCGACCTCGAGAGCCACTTTTTCATTGGGAGCCCACGAAGAGTCGATGCGCTCATATTGCGTGATGTTTTCCAGGATTTCTGTGGACGGAGTGCCAGGATAGGCGGAGGCCACTTGAACTCCGGCCTCATAGGCGGCACGGGCAAAAGCCTCGTTGCCGGACAGTACGGTTTTCTGCATCAGGTTTCCCTTGAAAAAGGCTGTAATTTCAAATTGTTAGCGAAATATACAAAATGTATGAAAAAGGCTTCTGATCATAATAAATCAAGGCAGAATTGTCAATTGCGACACATGCCTTTTACACTGGTCGACGGCCCTTTGGCGAGACGTGCGGCCAGCCCTTCCAGGATTCCGAAATCACTGACCGTCAACTGGTTGGTTTGAAAGATGTCCAGCAAGGCGAGCACGACCTGCAAACCGGGCATAATCAGATCACCCCGCCCCGCTTCCAGGCCAGGCAGGGTTTCCCGTTGTGAAGGAGTCAACCCGCCCAGTTCCAGCGCGAGGCTTTCGAGCCGTGATTTTTGCAGGTGGTAGTTGTTGACGCGTTGCCAGTCGTAACGGGTCATCTTCATATCCATGGCGGCCAGACTGGTGACCGTGCCGGCTGTTCCAACGAGAATCGGCTGTGATCCACTAGGGGTTGAGCAGGATTCGACTTGACGCTGGATCCTGTTCAGCAAGCGATGAACGAACGCTTCGATTTCCTTTGGGTCCTTGTGCTCTTCACAAAGGCGCACGACCCCCAGGGGCAGACTGTCGGTCCACAGGACGTTTCCGTCCACCATATGGACGAATTCAGTGCTGCCGCCACCAATATCAAAAATCAATGTGTTGAGGGGTGTTTCAGACAGGGCGAGAAGGACCCCGGATGCGGTCAGTCTGGCTTCTTCCTCCCCCGTGATGATCTCAACGGGGATCCTTGTCGATGCACGGATCTGTTCGGCAAAAGAACAGCCATTGCACGCTGTTCGGAAAGCCGCCGTACCGACTGCGAGGAGGTTGTTAACGCGGTGCTGCCTACAGATATCCTGGAATTCATACAGAGCGGACAGCGTGCGCTCCATTGATCCCGGAGCCAGTCCGCGTTGATCGGTAAAATCGCCGGCCAGACGGGTGACCCGCCGTACGTAACGGAGAGGGCTCAATGCGCCATCCGGGTTGATATCCCCGATCAGAAGCCGAACCGTATTGCTGCCGATGTCAATTGCAGCGAGCACTATTTCTTACCGACAACCGCTTCCGCCAGGTTGTAAGAATGATCGCCAATCTTTTCAAAATTATGGAGCATATCAAGGAAGACCAAACCGGAATCCACACTGCATTCACCTGTATTCAGCCGTCTGATATGGTTATTGCGCAACGAATCTTC
>DAOVNV010000134.1 GCA_030630015.1 Desulfuromonadales bacterium
CGCGGTTTCGGTTTACTTTGCCGCTGCTCTTGACAAGCACGCCGACACCCTCAAGGAGATCGGTGCTAACGTCAACTTCGGTCTCGGCGATGTTCTGGCCAAGCTGAGCAAGCTTCCGGCCGACAAAGCGGCCGAAATCGAAGCAGACATCAACGCCTGCTACGCAGACATGCCAGCACTGGCCATGGTTGACTCCCGTAAGAACATCACCAACCTGCACGTGCCTAACGACGTCATCGTTGATGCTTCGATGCCTAACGTTGTTCGCGACGGTGGCCGGATGTGGAACCTGCAGGACGAGCTGCAAGACACCATCGCTATGGTTCCCGATCGCTGCTACGCTACTATCTACCGCGAGATCATTGAAAACGCCAATAAGAACGGCCAGTTCAACCCGGCCACCATGGGTAGCGTTGCCAACGTTGGTCTGATGGCGCAAAAAGCTGAAGAGTATGGTTCCCACGACAAGACCTTCGAAGCTCCTTCCGCTGGTAAGTTCCAGGTTGTTGACTCTGCTGGTACCGTTCTGCTTGAGCAGCCGGTTTCCACTGGTGACATCTATCGTTCCAGTCAGGCTAAAGACGTTCCGATCAAGGACTGGGTCAAGCTGGCGGTAACCCGCGCGAAAGCTTCCGGTGAGCCTTGCATCTTCTGGCTCGACGCCAACCGTGGTCACGACACCGAGATCATTAAGAAGGTTAACAAATACCTGCCTGAGTTCGATACTGCTGGTCTCGACATCCAGATCATGGATCCGGTTTCCGCCATGAAATTCTCCCTCGAGCGCGTGCGCAAGGGCGAGAACTCCATCGCTGTTACCGGCAACGTGCTGAGGGATTACCTGACCGACCTGTTCCCGATCCTCGAACTGGGCACCTCTGCTCGTATGCTCTCCATCGTGCCTCTGCTGGCCGGTGGTGGACTGTTCGAAACCGGCGCGGGTGGTTCTGCTCCCAAGCACGTTCAGCAGTTCCTCAAAGAAGGCCACATCCGCTGGGACTCCCTCGGTGAGTTCTGTGCACTGGTTCCGTCTCTGGAGCAGGCTGCATCTGCTGACAACAACCCGAAGGCTGCTATCCTGGCCGAAACTCTTGATGCTGCCATTGGTCAGTACCTTGAGAACCAGAAACTGCCTTCCCGTAAGGTCAAAGAAATCGACAACCGCGGTGGTAGCTTCTACCTGGGTCTCTACTGGGCACAGGCTCTTGCCGCTCAGGACAAAGATGCCGACATGAAGGCACGTTTCGCTAAAGTTGCCGAAGAGATTGGCAAGAACGCTGACAAGATCGATGCTGAAATGATCGGTTGCCAGGGTTCCCCGGTTGACGTCGGTGGTTACTTCAAAGTCGATCCGGCCAAAGCTGCTGCAGCTATGCGCCCGAGCGCAACTCTGAACGCGATTATCGACGCGATGTAAACAGAGCGTTAGAGATACAATAAAAAAGCCGGGGCTGATCATCGCCCCGGCTTTTTTTTACTCAGGATTAATTACTGAACAAACCGGTGAATCGTCCTGTCTTTGCATCAAAATTTCTTCGCTGAGATAAAATTCCTCCAATCTACAAAGATTCTTGACACTCGAAAATTGTTTGTATACTGTATACAGTGTTGTTCGTTCTGACAGTTGGACTTAACGAGTCATTTCCATGCCGGCCATTTGAGGTTGGCGCAATTACCTATTAAAGGAGAGAGAAAATGGCGAGACCAAAGATTTCCCTGATTGGTGGTGGTCAGATTGGTGGCGTGCTTGCTCAGCTGGCTTGCCTGCGTGAACTGGGTGACGTGGTTCTGTTCGACATCGTTGAGGATATGCCCCAGGGCAAGACCCTCGACCTTGCCGAAGCATCCCCGATTGACGGTTTTGACGTATCCTGCACCGGCACCAACACCTACGCTGACATCGCCGGTTCCGATGTTGTCATCGTCACCGCCGGCCTGCCCCGCAAGCCCGGCATGAGCCGTGACGACCTGATCGAAGTCAACTCCAAGATCATGACCTCGGTTGCCGAAGGCATCCGCGACAATGCTCCGAACGCATTCGTCATCGTCATCTCCAATCCGCTCGACGCCATGGTCACCCTGTGCCGCAAGGTTACCGGCTTCCCGGCAGAGCGCGTCTTCGGTCAGGCCGGTGTTCTCGACTCCGCCCGCTTCATGGCTTTCATCGCCTGGGAACTCGGCGTGTCCGTCAAAGACGTCACCGCAATGACCCTCGGCGGCCACGGCGACACCATGGTTCCCCTGATCCGCTACGCCAGCGTCCAAGGCATCCCGGTCATGGAACTGCTTGAGCAGAAATACGGTAGTGCCGCTAAGGCCGAAGAAGTCATGACCGCCATGGTCGAGCGTACCAAGGCAGCTGGCGGCGAAGTCGTCAAACTGCTCAAGACCGGCAGCGCCTTCTACAGCCCTGCTTCGGCAGCCATTGCCATGGCAGAATCGGTCCTCAAGGACCAGAAGCGTGTCCTGCCGACCTGCGCCCTGCTCGACGGCGAGTTCGGTGTTAAGGGCTACTATGTCGGCGTCCCCTGTGTTCTGGGCGCCGGTGGTGTTGAAAAAATCCTTGAGTTCAAGCTTGACGAACAAGAGCAAGCCCTGATGGACAACTCGGTCAACGCAGTTAAAGGCTTGATCGCAGACCTCGAGAAAATGGGACTGCTGTAATAGTTCGAAGTGATTTGCCGTAAAAAGAAGGGCAATGGCAACATTGCCCTTCTTTGCTTATCCATTCTGTGATTTCAGCAGGTTGCCACTCATCTGAAACAACCTTTTAATTGATCACGGCAAAAGAGCGAATGAACCCAATTTAATTGTAGAACTGGCCGATGATTTATGCTAAGTTCGCCGCAATTTTTCGTTGGTATTAGTAGAAACAAATCCCAGAAAAGGAGATAGACCGGAATGAGCGGTGCAAGAATCGAAGTAATTGAGCGCAACTGCAAAGGATGCAGTATCTGCGTCGAGTTCTGTCCGAAAGATGTTCTGGAAATGGACGTCTTCGTGGTCAAAGTTGTCAGGCCGGAAGATTGCATCAAGTGCATGCAGTGCGAACTGCTGTGTCCTGATTTTGCCATCAAGGTCCACGACGAGTAATCAACCCCTTTATCTATAGGAGGATATAGACGTGGCAAAAAAATCTGCTCTCGTGCAGGGGAACCAAGCCTGTGCTCAAGGGGCGATATACGCTGGATGCAAATTCTTCGGCGGATATCCCATCACCCCGTCGACCGAAGTAGCCGAGGAAATGTCCGCGATGCTGCCCAAGGTCGGTGGTAAGTTCATCCAGATGGAAGACGAAATTGGTGCCATTGCATCAGTTATCGGGGCTTCGCTGGCCGGTGCCAAGGCCCTGACAGCCACTTCCGGCCCGGGCTTCTCCCTCAAACAGGAACTGATCGGTTATGCCTGCATCGCCGAAGTTCCCTGTGTCATCATCAACGTCATGCGCGGCGGGCCCTCCACGGGCATGCCGACCGGCCCCGGCCAGTCAGACGTCATGCAGGCCCGCTGGGGCACGCACGGCGACCATGCTGCTATTGCACTGGTACCCCAGTCGATCCAGGAGATCTTCACGGAAACTGTCCGCGCCTTCAACTTGGCCGAGAAATACCGCATGCCGGTCCAGGTCCTGTTCGACGAAATCGTTGGCCACATGCGCGAGCGCATCGAATACCCTGAGCCGGGCGAACTTGAAGTCATCGATCGTGAAGCCCCTACGGCTGCTCCTGGCGAGTACAAACCCTACGATGCTTCCAAAGGGCTGGTTCCGCCCCTGGCAGCCTTCGGAGCTGGTCACAAGTTCCATGTGACCGGTCTGAACAAGGCCGAAGACGGCTTCCCGACCACCAAGGCCGAACTGGTTGCCGCTGAAGAGGTCCGCCAGATCCAAAAGGTAGAGTGCGAGGAAGCCCGGGCCGACATCGAGAGCAACGAAGAATATATGCTCGAAGATGCCGATGTTGTTCTCTGGGCTTATGGCTCCAGCGCTCGTTCCGCCCGCTATGCGGTCAACGAACTGCGCAAAGAAGGCATCAAGGCCGGTCTGTTCCGTCCGATCACCCTCTGGCCTTTCCCGGTGAAACGCACTGCCGAACTGGCCGAGCAGGCCAAGGCAATCATTGTCCCGGAAATGAACCTCGGTCAGATGATTTACGAGGTCGAACGTGTTGCCCAAAACAAATGCATAATCGATGGTGTCCACCGGGTTGACGGCGACCCGCTTAATCCCGGCCAGATCATGGACAAAGTCAAGGAGGTCATCTAATGGCTTACGATTACGAAAAATCAATCCGCCCCGGTAAGCTGCCGCACATCTGGTGCCCCGGTTGCGGTCATGGCATTGTCATGAAAGGTCTGATCCGAGCAATGGACGCCTGTGAACTGGACCGTGAGAAGACGACAATCGTCTCCGGCATCGGCTGTGCCAGCCGCCTGCCTGGTTATCTTGACGCCTGCACCCTGCATACGGCTCACGGCCGTGCAGCGGCTTTTGCTACCGGCGTCAAGCTTACCAATCCGGAAATGAACGTGATCTGCTGCGGCGGTGACGGTGACGGTACTGCTATCGGCGGTAACCACTTCATCCACGCCTGCCGACGCAACATCAATATAACCTATGTAATCATGAACAACTACATCTACGGCATGACTGGCGGTCAGTTCTCTCCCTGCACTCCGACTGGCATGAAAGCCTCAACCACGCCTTACGGCAACCCGGATCCGACGTTCGATATCAGCAAACTGGCCATCGGCGCCGGCGCAACCTTTGTTGCCCGTACCACGGCAGCGCACCCGCGCGAAATCGATAAGCTGATCACCCAGGGCATCAAGCACAAGGGGATGTCTGTAATCGAGGTACTGGACGACTGCCCGACCAGCTATGGCCGGCGCAACAAGTTCCGCTCCGTTATCGATATGATGAAGCGGCTCAAAAAGGACGCGGTTCCCGCCAAGGCAGCGGCCAAAATGACCCCCGAGCAGCTCGAAGGCAAGTTCCTGACCGGCGTGCTTTATCATGAAACCGACAAACCTGAGTATACCGAGCAATATGATGCTCTTATCAAAAGGGTGCAAGAAGGCGCCTGATCACTTGTATAAAGGAGATTGAACCATGGCACAACGTTATGAGATTCGGTTTTCCGGCGCCGGTGGTCAGGGACTGATCACAGCCGGTATCATTCTTGCGGAAGCAGCCGCAATTATTGAGGGCAAAGACGCCCTGCAGTCACAGAGCTACGGCCCCGAGGCCCGTGGCGGCGCTTCCAAGTCCGAGGTCATCATTTCCGATGCCCCGATCGACTATCCGAAAGCGACCATTGTCGATGCCTGTCTGGCGATGACCCAGGAAGCTGCCGACAAGTATGCGAAAGGCATCAAGAAGGGCGGCCTGCTGCTGCTTGACGCTGATTTCGTCAAAACAGCTCCCGAAGGTGATTTCATTATCTATCGCCTGCCGATTATGCGCATGGCCAAGGAAGACATCGGCCGTGAGATCGTGGCCAACGTCATCGCATTGGGTGCTGTCATCGGCATGACAGATGTTGTTTCGAAGGATGCTGGTGAAGAAGCCGTGATGCGGCGTGTTCCGCCAGCTTTCAAGGAACTCAACCAGAAGGCCTACAACCTCGGCTTTGAAAAAGGCAAGGAACTGATCAACTAGACTTGTTGCTGACTGGCAAAAAGCCCCTGTCTTCCTGTGAAGACAGGGGCTTTTTTTAATGAAAACTTTGTGCGATATTCAAAATCAGACCTGTCCTTTGTGCGTGAAAATGGATGCAAATGTGTTTTGCCGGGACAGCAAACGTACTTACCTGCGTTGCAACAGGTGTCATCTGATTTACGTGCCACCGCAATATTTTTTAAGCCCAGCAGAGGAAATCGCCGAATACCGCCTGCACCAGAATAGCCCGCAGGACCCTGGTTATCGGCGATTCCTGGGCCGTCTGTTCGTCCCCTTGCTTAAACGTCTACCTGAAAAATGCCGCGGGCTCGATTTCGGATCGGGACCTGGACCGACATTGTCCGTCATGTTCAGTGAGACCGGGCACACCATGTCAATCTACGACCATTTCTTTGCCCCGGACCAGGCAGTTCTTCGAGACACCTACGACTTCATTACAGCGAGCGAAGTTGTGGAGCACCTGCATCACCCCGGCCTCGAACTGGATAAGCTCTGGTCCTGCCTGAAGCCGGGCGGCTGGCTGGGAATCATGACGAAACTGGCCCTTGACCAAGAGGCCTTTGCCAGCTGGCACTACAAAAACGATCCGACCCATGTCGTCTTCTTTTCCCGCGCGACCTGTCAATGGCTGGCGGAACGCTGGCAGGCCAACCTGGTTTTTGCCGACAAAGACGTCATCCTGCTCCAGAAAAGCACCGCCGGTTATTGACAATAACGATCAACGCGTTCCTGAGAAAACTTTACGATCGCCTGTTTTTTTTGCCTGATGTCAGTAAAACAACAATAATGAGTTTTTTAGCTATATATTTAAGTTGCTGATTTCATAGTCTTTATATTTTATCCTGACGCGATTTGACGCACCGGATTTCCACGCTATGCTCTATTAGAGAATGTTATCAACCCCAAGCTTGCCTCATATTTTTGAAAGGAGCATTTGAACATGAAAAAGATTCGTATGACTGCCGTGGTTTCTGTGTTGTTGGGGCTGGCCCTGATCCTGGCCCTGCCCCTGAATGCATCCGCCGGAATCGTCAAAAGGGTCGACAATTTCATCATCTTCCTTGATCAGTCCGGATCCATGGAGCATCATAAACATGCTGAACTCGGCCAGAACAAGCTTGACCTGGCAGTGGACACCATCGCCCGCATGGACAAGGTCATTCCCGAGCTGGGATACAC
>DAOVNV010000026.1 GCA_030630015.1 Desulfuromonadales bacterium
ACCCGCCGTCGTTAAAACTATGGCGTGGCAAGCCCGCCTGTTTTGAAAGTTAATAAAATGAGTAAAGTAGCTGGGATCCGTCGTCGCCAAAGGCTATGGCGAGACAAGCGCAACCCGCCGCTTTTGATTTGAATTAAAAATAGGAAAACAGGAATCTCCCCATGAAATGGGAAAACAAAAAAAAGCCCCATGATTCAGGAGAGGGAATCATGGGGCAAGGTCTCAGGAGGTATCGTGTGAAGAAAACTTTGTATCCTTGGTTCAACCGTTCCGCCTGCCACAACAGAAAGGTTGATTCATTTATAACTATTTAGGTCATCATTGTCAACCCAAAAAATAGCATTTATGATTTTATTTGCAGAATCAGGAAAAAGGGGAGGAGCTCAGGGTGCGAAGGGGATGGTAATTTCCGGAGCGAAATCAGTATACAGAAAGAACCGGGCAAGTTCGGCAAAGGTCATTCCTGCGGGCTTGACGAGAAAGATGGCGACAACGCCAACGATGGCTGCAGCGGCTACCCAGTTGAGGATTAGAGTGCGTAGTGCCCAGTCGGGTTCCGGTTTCTCCTCAGCTTCCTCCTTGTCTCGTTCGGGCAGTTTTGCTGCCATCTGACGCATGATGCGGCCGGAGCAGAGGAAGATGACGGCTGAAACGGCAAACTGGGGGAGGACTTCCACGGAAACCCGCCCGGTCACCAGCAGGCCCGCATAAAATGCCAGCACAGCCAGTCCGAGCAGTGTCATCTGGAGGCTGAGTTTCGAGTTCATCTGTCCTCCTGCTTACGTGGAACAAGAACCCGCGAGTCTGTGACGTCAAGCAGTGCGACGTCTTTAGGGAGACTGTCTCCTAGGTTAAAAACTTCCTAAGGTACACTTATAAGTAGCGGCGATCGACCCTCCTGTCAAGCAGAACCTCCCAGAAGGCAGCCGGATTTGCATCCTTTGCTACGACAGGCTCCGGACACAAGCCGCCGGCTTATGGATAGTCCGACAGGCTCCTAGCCAGCCTTTTCTGTATCAGACAGGTCCGGCATGTTGGTTTTCAGGGCCTCTCGATAAAGATGCTGTAGCCCCAGAATAATTCCGGGCAAACCGCTGGCGATTCCTATCAAGGCTGCAAATTGCAGGACCATGGTGCTACTGATGGCATGGGCAATGGCGAGCAACATCAGAAAAGCCATGAAAAGGGTAAACACAATACGGCAAATCCGGGATAGGTCACCAACTCCCTGAGAAATAATAAAACTGAAAAGTCCCCAGACGACCAGGTATCCAATCATGGGAAGTGGCCCCGGGACGAAACCGTAGCCAGCATGAGGGAGAATGTTAAAGGCGAGCATGGAAATCCAGAAGAGACCGATGCCGCTGAAGGCAATCCCCTGGAGAGGTTTCCTTTTCAGGCTAGACAGCCCGGTAACCACTTGGCCGAATGCCGCGGCAAAGATGACCAGACACAAGAAGCGCAGGTCGATATTGAATATCGGAAATTGAGCCAGGGCAAAAATGCAGGCGGCAATCCCGTAGCTGAATAGTCCCAGGACAGGGGCTTGGGCGGGTCGTCTGTGCCCTGTTATGGCAGTTCCGAGGCGAAGATCATCCCGCCCGGACATATTAGAGCATTCATTCAACTGGTGAAATTTGCGACAGGCGCGATAATCTGATGAACAGTAGCGTATGATCATGTTGGCATCGTGGGAAGAAATGTAGCCACAGCCGACATCGCAAGCATCTTCGTCACGACCATAATGCGGACAGATAACTGATTTATCCATTTTTGCCTCCTGGAAGGAAGAAAAATTGGGCCCGACCGAGACTGGCATTGAGTCAGCCAGGCCGGGCCCTTATCGGAGTCACACGCCACTATACATCAGCAAACTCTGTACCAACTGTTTTGCGCAGCGTTTTATATAGAAAAAACTTTGTAAATACAGCTGGTTATGGTTTTTGAGGTAAGTTGTGGGATTGGGCTTTCGCTGTACGGGTTTTGCAGAAATGCGAAGAAGACAGGATTGACAGATATGACAGCAGACTGCAGAGAGAACAGCTTGTCGGGGCGATGGGTAATCTATATAAAATACAGGGAGTTGCTTCGTGTAAAAGGCTCATGAAGATTTTGCGTTCATGCAAACCTGGTTTTCGCAATTCTGCAAAGAGTGGTTTTGGAAACCGGCTGCTTCGTCCTTATTCAAGCTCTTTCTTTTTGATACCGTATTTTTTCAATTTACGATAGATGGTCGCCATATTCATGCCAGCCTCTGCAGATGCTTCTTCGATGTTTCCACCGTGCTTGCGCAGCAGGTGAGTGAGATAATCGGTTTCGAAGCGAGCCAGGGCTGAGGTGTAGTCGGCCTGGTTGGGAATGCGTCCCACATGATCTGTTTCTATAAGTTGAGCGAGTTCCGGCAGACCGATGTAATTCCCGTTGGAAATAGTCATAGCCGCCTCGATGACATTGCGTAACTGCCGAATATTGCCTGGCCATGAGTAGTTGCGGACGGCTTCCATGGCTTCCGGGGTCAGTCCTTTGAACGCGGTACCGAACTCGATATTCTGCAGCCCAATAAAATGGCTGACCAGCAGAGGGATGTCTTCCTGCCGCTCCCTGAGTGGCGGCAGATGCAGGTTGATGACGTTAAAGCGGTAAAACAGGTCTTCCCGGAAGGTCCCTTTGGAAACCTCGTCAGCCAAGTCGGAATTGGTTGCCGAAATCAGGCGCACATCGACTTTCGTCGGTGTCGTCTCCCCCAGACGATGGAACTCTTGCTCCTGTAAAAAGCGCAGCAATGTTTTCTGCATATTCATCGGCAGGTTGCCAATCTCATCCAGAAACAGGGTGCCGCCATCAGCAGTTTCGAGAAGCCCCTTGCGATTCTCTGTTGCGCCGGTAAAAGCTCCCTTGCGGTAGCCAAACAGTTCGCTTTCAAGAATGTTTTCTGGTATGGATCCACAGTTGAGCGCTACGAATTTGTGATGCTGACGCGGTGAATTGTGGTGGATCGCCTGTGCAATCAGTTCTTTCCCGGTGCCGGATTCGCCGGTAATCAAAACCGATGTGTCGCGTATGGCAACTTTTGCTACGCGTTCGAGGAGGCTCTGGATGCCTTGGGAGGTCCCGATTATGTTGTCAAATTGGAATTTTCCGGAAAGCTCTTCTTTCAACTCACGGTTCTCTTCCACGAGTTCATGGTGAGACAGGGCATTTTTGACACGATACAGGAGCTCTTCAGGTTCAAAGGGCTTGGTGAGCATGTCGTATGCTCCCCGGCGCAGCGCCTGGATGGACATTTCAACTGTTGCAAAGGCCGTAATCATGATTACGGGGACTTCCGGGTCGCGGTTGCGGATGTGTTGCAAAACTTCCAGACCGTCCATTTCAGGCATTTTAATGTCGGTAATGACGAGATCGTAATCTCCGGCGCTGAACTCGGCGACCGCCTGTATCGGATTGGTATAGGCTTTGACTTGGTAGTTCTGGTCCGTGAGGACGGCTTCCATCATTCGGCAAAGCCCGACCTCATTGTCAATGAGCATGATACGATTATTCCCCATCATATCTCCTCTCTGACCAGGGGCAGGCGGATCGTTACCCTGGTCCCTTGGCCAGGCTCGCTTTCCATGTGGATGCTGCCCTGGTGTTGTTCGATAATCTGCCTGGTAATGGCCAGTCCCAGGCCGGTTCCCCTCTCGCGAGTTGTGTAGAAAGGTTCGAAGATTCGCTCTAGGTTTTCTTCTTCGATGCCGCAGCCGGTATCGATGAAAAGGATTGTCAGGAAGGCCTCTTCCAAATTGGTGCGTACCGTGAGCTGGCCTCCGTCTGGCATGGCCGCGCCGGCGTTCAGAACAATGTTGATGGCAACCTGGCGGATCTGGTCTCCGTCCACGGGGATTTTGGCCGAGGGGGCCTGAAACTCCTTGATAATTTCGACACCATGCAGATCGGTATGGTTGGCAGCGAAATCCAGAATCTGGTCAAGCAGCTGGTGGATATTCGTTTCCGTAAACTTGGGTTGGGGTGTCCGGGCATAGTTAAGCAGATCCTGAACGATCTTCTTGCAGCGCTTGCTCTCACGCTTGATTTCATGGATATAGGTGAAGTTTGGATCCTCCGGGTCAAGCTTGTTTTCCAGGTAGCCGGCATAACCCATGATAACCCCGAGCGGGTTATTGATTTCGTGGGCAACTCCGGAGGAGAGAATGCCAAGTGATGCCATCTTGCCCTGCTGGGCGAGGTTGCTTTCCAATTCGCGATTGCGTCTCAAGACCCGGGTCAGCCGGTTGAAGGTCGTTGCCAGTTCGCCCAACTCGTCATGACTGTCGACCTGCATCTGCCGTTTGAAATGTCCGGCCTTGATATCCCGAATTACTTCGATCATGTGCTGGATCGGGTTACTCAGAATCTTGGCGGCAAGGAAGAGCAGGGCAATAGAAATCAGTCCTGCGGCAACCGAGATGAAAGCAAGACTGGACAGGATCCGGCCCTTGATCAGGTTGGCTTCGTGGTAGAATTCTTCTTCGTAGGAGCCAACGGCAACAATCCAGTCCCAAGGCTCATAGTAAAGATAGCGGACGATCTTGCGGCGCGGCTCGGCTTCTCCCGGATTCTGCCAGGGATAACGGATCCAGCCTACACGTTTTCTGCACATGATCTGGATAAAGGGTGTTCCATTCGAGTCCCTGGATGCGTAAATGTTCTTCCCTTCGGCTTCGGGATGGACGGTCAGGTTCCCCTTGCGATCCATACAGTAAATGTAGCCGGTTTGCCCGACTTTCTTGGCCTTGATTTTCGCCTTGAGTTCGGTAAGGGCTTTCTGCTCGTCGGCCGGATCTTCGTAAGTTTCATCCAGGTAGCCGCCTGCGGCCAGAATCCAGTCCCATTCTTCGCAATACTTGTAGACAACAATTTTGCGCCTGGGGTGTTTGTCACCCAGAACTTCGTTGCGCCACGGGTAGATGATCGTCAGGATTTCCCCCGGGTCTGAGCGCAAGGCAGCCTTACACATGGTGCGAATGAAGTAGCGACCGTTCTCGTCCTGCATGTCGTAGACGTTCTCTCCTTCGCGCGCAATATGGACAGCCAGATCCCCCTTGGTGTTCATGGCATAGAGGTAGCCGGTTTCTCCGACCTGGACGATTTTCATTGCGCGGCGCACCGCGTCCTGGGCACTTTCCAGCTCAATCTTACCGGCCTGTACCTGTTGTTGCTGAGCCTTGAGCATGCTGCAGGTCAGAATGACCAGGGTCTCAAGGTCTTCCTTAAAGGCCGCTTTTTTGTCTGCCTGGTAAGCCTGGAATTGTTGATGATGGGAATCCAGCAGATCAATGGTGAAGTCAGCCAGATGGTCGAGGTCGTCTTTGCTGGTCTGGGTGATGCCTCGATAAGCCTGATCGTAGGCGATCCAGCCGATGACAGTGCCGACGACGAAAATCGGTACGAGGACCAACGGCAGGACCACGACCATCATTTTCCAGCGTATCTTTAATTTGTTGAAGAATTTGAACAAGTGATGACTCCTGCTCGCTGGCCGCTAGAGGGCCACTACATTCTGCCACCTGACAGTCTCTTGGAAAATTAAAAAAAATTATGATGGATGTGGGATAAAAATGCAAGGTTGGTTATTGCTCTATTGCTGCAATTCCAATTGTGGCAAGAACAGAATCTTCAATAAAGCTCATACTTGAGCAGGCGGCACTCGATCGGGCCGTTGTAGAGCACGATGCGTCGCGAGGCTTTCAAACCGATCTTCTTGGCCAGTTCGAGGTTGCCGGTGAAAACCCAGGCCGTCCATCCCGTCCAGCGCTGTTTGAGTGTATCTCCAATACTGCGGTAGAGTGGCAGCAGCGCCTGTGAGTCTCCGAGACGTCCGCCGTAGGGTGGGTTGACCAGGAGGGTCCCCGCGGTGTCGGGCGGCTGCAGGTTGGCAAAGTCGCAGCGTTGCCAGGTGATTGCATCGCCGAGGTTGGTTCTGGACGCATTGCTGCGGGCGGTCTGCAGGGCACGGTTGTCGCGGTCGGCTCCCAGGATCACAGTTGCGGGCCTGGCTGTTGCTGCCTCCCTGGCTTCCGCCTTGATTTCTTTCCACGATTCTTGATCCAGGTTTGGCCAGCGTTCAAACCCGTAGCTGCGTCCGAGCAGGCCCGGAGCCCTTCGTGTGGCTTTCTGGGCGGCCTCGAGGGGTAAGGTCCCCGATCCACACATGGGGTCGACGAACGGGGCCTCGCTGTCCCAGTCGGTCAGCCCGATCAGCCCGGCGGCCAGGGTCTCCCGCAGAGGCGCAACGGTCAGATCCTGGCGGTAGCCGCGGCGATGCAGACCATCTCCTGATAGGTCAAGACTGATCGTACATCGGTCGTTTGCAAGATGGACGTTGATTCTCAGATCTGGACTGCCAGGATCGACATTCGGCCGTTGGCCGAACTGATTTCTCAATTTGTCGACAATGCCATCCTTGGTTTTCAAGGCAACGAACCGGGAATGACTCAACTGGGAATTGCGTACTTTGGCGTCCACGGCGATCGTCATATCCGCAGTGAGGTAATCCGACCAGCGCAGCGCATACACTTCGCTGTAGAGCATCTCCGGCGAACGGCAGGCGAAACTGCCGATTGGCTGGAGAATACGATTTGCGGTCCGTAGCCAGAGGCAAGCCCGATATCCATCTGGCTGGCTACCTTGGAAAGAAACGCCGCCGGTAGCCGTTTCAAGAACGTCAAGACCGAGCAAACGCAGTTCGCCAGCCAGAACCTCTTCGAGCCCTTTGGCGGTGGTTGCAAAATATTTTGTTAAGGACATGGTAATGGGGTCTTCTCAGGGAGATCGGTCCGATTCCAGGGCAGACTCAGGCAGTCGGAAAGTGCGTCGATAGGTACGAACCTCCAGGATCGTCATTTGAATGATGCTGACAATCGGCACGCCGATGATCATGCCCACGACGCCATAGAGTTTTCCGCCAACGATAATTGCGAAGAAAACCAGCAGAGGGTGGAGATTCGAAACCCGCGAGATCAGGATCGGAATCAGAATAAAATTATCGATCAAAACCTGGGCAATGAGAACATAGAGGATAACCGTCCACCAGAATTGTCCCCCCATGCCGAAATCGACAAAGGCGATGAGAATCCCGGGAACCATGCCGATGATCGGCCCGATGTAGGGGATCAGGTTGGTGACTCCGGCAAACAACCCCAGTACTGGTGCGTAACGAATATCTGTCAGGGAAAGACCCAGCCCGATGACCAGTCCGACGATAAAGGCTTCCAGGATACGGCCCCTGATAAATTGGGCCAACTGACGGCTGATCAGGTAGGAGAGGTCGTGTATCATTTCGAACTGTCGGTTCGGGGACATGGCAACCGCCGCGCGCAGAATTTTGCGGCCGTCACGCAAGAAGAAAAAGGTGAACAGCGGCACCAGGATCATCAAACCCCCAACCTTCAGGGCTGATCCAGGAGTGTGGGCCAGGGTTGCAGACAGGACGCGCTGGGTCCATTGTTGAATCTTGGATGCTAACTCATAACTTTCTATCTGCGGGAAGCGATCATGTAATGCACCAATGATTTCTTGCATGTACCCGGTGAACTTTGCTGCGTAACGGGGGAGGTCCGCGCCGAGGTTGGTCCAGAGAGACTCCCAATTCGGAGAAAGCCATAACAGTGCGACCAGGCCTCCTCCGCCCACCACCAGGTACACGATGAAAATACTGACCGTTCGTCCAATCGCCAGCTTCTCGACATAATACACCAATGGTTGCAGCAGGAACGACAGGACCAGAGCAAGCAACAACGGCATGAACAGGGCCGAAAAAGCCGTCCTGGAGAGACTGGTCAGGGTTGTCGCCGATGAAAAGATGGCGAGGCCGCAGGCAATTGCAGCAGTGAGAACCAGAAATGCGAGCAGAACCTGCCCCCTGGTCCATCCACGGCGAGAGGAGATGATATCCGTCATGTCTCAACCGTTTCCGAAGAAGATTGTTCGCCGACGAGATTCTGCAGGCGACGCAACTCCAGGCTGGCAGCCTGGAGCCTTTCGCTCATGACCCGGGTCAGGCCAAACAGGAGGTGACTCGCGACCTTGGGGTTATCCTGGGCGGCCTCCATCAGGTCGGAACGGAACAGCCCGACCAGCTCAGTCGCTTCCAGCGTGCGGGCTGAAGCGCTGCGTTGGGCCGGGGCAGTCAGGGTTGTTTCTCCGAAAAAATCACCTGGCCCGAGTCGGGCCAGCTCTTCTTCAGCGCCTTGGGGGTTGCGGGAAAAAATGCACACTGAGCCGGTGCGGATCATGTACATGCCGGAGCCGGGATCACCCTCTTCGAATACGGTCTCATGGTTACGGTAGCTGCGCACATGAACCAGATTCTCCAGAAGAGTAATCTCTTTAGGCGTCAGTTCCGAAAAAAGGGGCAGCTGGCTGAGGAAATAAGCCAGCGAGTCTTTCTCCGGGGTTTTCCTGAAAATATTGCTCCAGATCGGATCCACGATAATGCCTCTCAGGGTTATTGCAGCAACTCGAATTGAGTACGGATACTATCCGGAAAGGGTTGGTTGACCCGATAGTCGACAAAATCGGCATCGAAATCATCCTTCAGTTCCGGATGGCGAACTGTCCGGACGATTTTGACGGGGAGAGAGAAACCCTCGACATCCCCATAAGTGATTTCGAGGAGATCATCGATGCTGCCGTCAGGACTGGTTACCTTGATGCGTTCAGGCAAAAAACCTCCCTGGACTTCATGGTAGCGGATTTCCGCTGTCAGTTTTAGCCCTCCGGCGGTTAAGAGACCAAGCTCCTGGATTGTGTGAGCCTTGGCGTCTATATCGAAATAGAGGCTGCTGATCTGCTTTTGTGGCAGAAACAAATCACTGGTATAGAAAGCTTCCTGCAGGGCGATCGGTTCCGCAAAAGACAGCTCGACCCTTTTGAGTAGAGTTTGCCCCAGAAGAGTGTCGGTCGTTTTGATGGATGCTTTCCTGGCCAGTTGCCGGCGCAATTCGGCCTGCCCTGCAGGGATAAGGGTGTTTTCAGATCCTGCAGCAAGAAGATCGGAAAAATGGTTCACGATCTTTTGCACAAAATCGTTCTGCTGCCCGTTTCTGGCGGAAACGAGGCTGCCCTTGCCTCGCTGCCAGTACCAAGTAAGAACGGGACGTGCAGGAACGGTTTCTGACTGCGATTCCCCAGCGGAGAATTTCTGGAGCAGAGCATCGATCTTTTCAGTTTTTATGCTGGTTGAATAGTTCTCAAGGCCGGGTTGAAGCTGTCCCCGTTGTCGAACGGTTTCCTCCAGGGGAAGCAGACGGTCTTCAGCGGCGACCAAGGCTGGGAAGAGGAGAAACAGACAGACAAGGAGACAGCGAACCATTAACGAGGCCTTTTGTTGACACCCTGTTGGTGCATTGCTAACTTTGATGTCACTGGTTTTCGTGTCAGGAACAACGTGTAACGAAGGATAATCGATAATTTAGCCAGTTGCAAGGAGCTTCTGTGCCAGTTTTTAATCCGGGTAGGCAGCCCTCATCTCCGGGGGTCTATCTGATGAAAGATGCCAAGGGAGACGTCCTGTATGTCGGCAAGGCAAAAAACCTGCGCAACAGGTTGAGGAGCTATCTGAATGCCGACCGTGACAGCCGGCCGCAAATCCGTTTTCTCCTTGACAGAACGGTTTCCGTTGAAACCATTGTGACCGATACGGAAAAAGAAGCGCTCATTCTCGAGAACACTCTGATCAAGAAGCACCGGCCCCGCTACAATATTCATCTGCGTGATGACAAGACGTTCGTGTCTCTGCGCATCGATTTAAACGATGAGTTTCCGGCGATCCAAATTGTCCGTAAAGTCAAACAGGATGGGGCACGTTATTTCGGACCCTTCGCATCTTCTTCGGCGGTCAAGCAGACTCTGAAAGAAATCTACCGGCTGTTCCCTTTGCGACACTATCCCATGGAGACCTGTCGGCGCAGAGGGCGCCCCTGCCTGTTTCATCAGATCGGGCAATGCAGCGCACCCTGTCACGGGATGATCTCTGCGGAGGCCTACCGCCAATTGGTTGCCGGAGTGATTGCCCTGCTCAGTGGCAGACAAGGGGAGGTGGTAGACACCTTGCGTGCGAGGATGGACGCGGCTGCCGCAGAGCTGCGCTATGAAGAGGCCGCCGCCCTGCGTGACCAGATCCGTTCCATCGAGCAGACGGTGGAACGGCAGAAGGCTGTTCGTTACAGTGGCGTCGATCAGGATGTTATCGGATTTTATCGTGAAGGTGGAGAGGTTGAAATTGTCGTGCTGTTCTTTAGGCAAGGGACACTGTCGGGTCGCAGAAGCTACAATCTTGATTGGCGGGGCGATGAAACAGAACTCTTGGAGGAATTTCTGACCCGGTTTTACGATCGGGAAGTGCCGGTTCCGGATGAAGTGCTGCTCTCTCTCAAAATTGAAGGAGCAGAAGCTCTCGGCTCCTGGCTTGGTGAACGCCGCAAGCGAAAAGTACAGGTTCTGGTGCCCAGCCGGGGAGAAAGGCATGCCCTGCTGAATCTTGCGACCCGCAATGCAGAAGAATCCTGGAAGGAACGCGGCAGCCGCAAGGAAGCGCGGCACAAGGTCATTGGAGAGATCAGGGAAAGGTTGCATCTGCAGAGGCTGCCGCTGCGGATGGAATGTTTTGATATCTCGACGATCCAGGGTGATGCGACGGTCGGCAGCATGGCTGTCGTGCTTGAGGGAGAACCGGTCCCTGCGGAATATCGCCATTATCGGGTGAAATCAGTTGAAGGAACAGATGATTACGCGGCCCTCCGGGAGGTGCTCTGCAGGCGCCTGCAGCGTGGTGTCAAGGAAGAGAATCTGCCTGATTTCATCTTGATCGATGGCGGGAAAGGCCAGTTGGGTGTTCTGAACGCTCTCCTCGAGGATTTAAACCTTGTCGACAGGGTTGATGTGGCCGGGATTGCCAAGAGTCGGGTCAAGGCCAATGCGCGCGGCAAGGTGGTCGAGAGGAGTGAGGAGCGTTTTTTCCTGCCCGGTCGCAAAAATCCGGTCCACCTGAGACGCGGCTCATCGGCCCTGTTTTTGCTTGAGCGGCTGCGTGATGAGGCACATCGCTTCGCCATTACGCACCACAGAAAGGTGCGCGGGCGTCGCAGTCTCGCATCTGAACTGGCCGAAGTGCCGGGAATCGGACCCAAACGGCAGCGTGCGCTCCTCAAGCATTTTGGTAGCTTCAAACGGATTCGTGCGGCCAGTCTCGAAGATTTGCAGGCGATGTCTGGCCTGCCCGCGGGAGTTGCACTGGCGCTTTATGAACACTTCCGGTCGGATAACTGAAAGTCGATCGACCGAGCTGCGGGCAGGGACAGCATCAGACGATGCTGGCGCAAAATGGCATAAAGCAGTCGTTCAGTCCGGGCTACCCGTATATTGGTAGCCAATCCCATGCGCCGTGATGATGACATGGGGTGCTTCAGGGGCCGCTTCAACCTTTTTGCGCAACTGGGCAATATGCTGGTCGAGGGTACGGGTGGTGCCCTGATAATCGATTCCCCAGACATCATTCAACAACCTGTCCCGACTGAGGATCTCACCGGGATTTTGATGGAAAATATCCAGTAATTTCAATTCGCGCAGGGTCAAGCGGAAAGTGTTGTTGCCCAGGCATGCTTCGAGGCGTTTTCGGTTGATCAGGGCCGTTCCGAAAAGAAATGTTTCCTCTTGCGGGTCTTGCATCATTTGGCCGGAGATACCGGCTCTGCGCAACAGCGCCTTGACGCGGGCGCGCAGTTCGTGCAGGCCGAACGGCTTGGTGATGTAATCATCGGCTCCCAGTTCGAGCCCGACAACCTTGTCAATCTCCTCACTTTTGGCGGTCAGCATGATGATTGGGATAGCGGCATCCTTTTGCCGAATCTGTCTGCAGACATCGTAGCCGCTCAATTCAGGCATCATGACATCGAGCAAGACAAGGTCCGGCCTGGAGGTGCCGAAAAGGACCAGGGCCTGCTGCCCGTCGGCTGCTGCGGCGACCTGGTAGCCTTCGTCTTCAAACAGGTCGACCAGGCCTTGCCGCAGGTTGGAGTCGTCTTCAGCGATCAGGATGTTTGTCGTCCGCATCGGTTATTCTCCTGGTTCCTGGCTGGTCGGAAGAAGGATCGAGAAACAGCTGCCGCCGCTCTCACTGGGTTGAAAATGCAGGTCGCCACCCAGGTCCCGCATCAATTGGCGGGCAATGCTCAAGCCGAGGCCGCAGCCCTGCCGGCGCGTGGTCAGCGAATTATCCCCACGATGGAATGTGTCAAAAATGCGTTCGGAGTGGCTGGCCGGAATGCCTGGCCCCCGGTCGGTGACCTTGATGGTAGCCATGTGTTGCCCGCTCGAAAGAGTGACCGTTAATTCCTTGCCGTCGGAGGCATATTTCAGGGCGTTGTCAACCAAGTTGAGCAGGGCCTGCTCGACGGCGTCTGCATCGGAGTTGACTGTCACTTGCTGTTCGGGCAGGTTGAGCATCAGTGCCATCTCGCTGTTGGCTTGCAGCAGGGCATGGCTGGACAAGGCCCTATCCAGCAACTCATTGAGATTGACCTGTTGCCGATGATACTGCTTGCGGCCCTGTTCCAGGCGGCTGAAATCGAGCAGGTTATTGACCAGCCTGGTCAACCGCCGGGCTTCGTTGCTGATAACATCCAGATAGCGGCGGCGGCGTTCGGGAACCATCTCGTCGGACTCTTCGAGCATTTCCGCGTACATGCGGATGGTGGTCAGCGGCGTTTTTAGTTCGTGGCTGACGTTGGAGACAAAACCGGTTTTGCGCCGGGCATCCAGCAGGCTGCGGCGTGCCTGCCACAGAAGAAGGGACCCGCCGAGCAATATTGCCACGACCAGGATCATGGTCAACAGCCCGCCGAGCAGTAGAAAGCTTTGCCCGGTCGGTACAACAACTCCGTCGCTATAAAGTCCGACTTGCCAGTGCGGCAGACTCGCACCGACCGGCAGACTCATGGTCGGTAGCGGATTCCCGGACAGGTCGGTCTGCCCCCTTTGGTGGACAACCCGGCCTCGGTCATCGAGCAGGGCCCAGGTCTCTCTATCGATTTGAGGTGCGGGTAAGACGGTGACCAGTCTGGAGAGGAGGGCTGCCATCTCCAATTCGATGCCAAAACGCTCTTTCTCAGAGTTTTCAGCCCATACCAGGATGTGTAGACCATCTTCCCAGAACCAGGACAGCCAGCCGGTCGCAACCGGCTGGCTCTTCGCTTTGTCTGCAAGTTGCGGAGCGCTTGCGGCGGCCGGCAGGGATTTGGCCAGTTCAGTCAGCTCACGTCGTGCCTGGACCGGTTCTGAAACCTGAGTAGTTTCAACGGGAGGACCCGTCCATGTTGTCTGGCCGTTGAACAGACCGGCATAGCGCCTGATGAATGATCGTTCTTCGTCGCTGGTTGGCCGATCCGGATCGGGAAAGGCCAGGCCGTCGTCTGGCACCCAGAGGAAAACGTTGCGTACCAGGGGATTGTCAAGTCGCCAGAGTTCCAGTGTGTCGACAAGACCCTGCCTCTGGAGTTCGTGAAGGGTGGATGCAAGCGCCTCACGGGAATCGCTGACTGTCAGGTTGAGCGTTTCCGCAACCGCCGCAAGACGCTGACGCTGGGCATCTGCTGCTGCACTGGCGAGATTGCTGCGCTCACCGCCCAACAGGTAAAGGGCCAGGCCGCCGATCGCCAATGCGGCGATCAGCAAGAGTGCCCAGGTGATAATGAGGTTGCGGCTTTGCATTATACTTTTCCTCGAGACCGCCACCTGCTGCAACAGGTGGCGGTGGGGCCTCGGTTCTTAAATTAATACTCTTTCTGCTGTTTGCGCACCCGGTAGCTTTCCGAACGGATTTCTTTCTTGCGTGTGCTATCCAGGGCGTCCTCCTCAAATTCAGCCGCTTCGTCAGCCAAGGATGCGGCCGGTGCCGCCAGACCGGGCAGTCCGAGCGCCTGGCTCTTCTCTTCGATCAACTGCTGGCGTTGCTGGAGTTCCCAGACAGCTTCATCTTTGCGCCCGGCGTTGTAAAGGTCAAGGGCCTTGTCGCGGGCTTCGGCCATTTCGTTGGCTACCACATCCTTCTGGACACCAGGTTTGACCGATTTGCGAACCTGCTCGGCGTCGCTGCTGTAGCGTGCGGCGACATGGACTTCACTCTGCTCCTGCCTGGAGGTCAGGGCGTTTTCATACCGGCAGCGGACCTGAGCCAGGTCAACGACCTGGTCCGGCTTGCCGGCCGGGATCTCGACTTCAACCAGCGCAAATTTATTCTGACCGCCGTAAAGTTGGTTCATACGCAACTCAACCCGGTTGCCACGGATGCGGCCGTCCCGGCCGATAATCCTGACCGGTCGCACCCCGCCCGGGCATTCGATCTCAATGATGACCCGTTTAGCGACGGTGCTGAGGACATCGCCCAGTTCGCTTGCAAAAATACGCGGCAGATCACGGCTTTCAGCAACAAAGTAATGGTTGCCATCGCTGCGGTCGGCCAGTTGGGTCATGAGGTCCTCGTTGTAGTCGGTGCCGACGCCGACCGTGGTCACCGAGATGCCTTCCTTGAGCAGGGCCGCGCCGAGTCGACCCAGGTCCGAGGGGCTGCTGGGACCGACGTTGGCCAGGCCGTCAGAGAGCAGGACCACTCGGTGGACATAGTCATCGCCAAGGTGTTTGCGGACTTCAGCGGCCCCCTGACTGACGGCTCCGAACAGGGCCGTGTTGCCTTCCGGTCTGATCTGGCGGATGCGTGATTCGATCCACTCTTTGTTGGCTGCACTCTGTGAGGGAATCAGCGTTTCGACCCGGTGATCATAGGCGACGAGTGCGAAGCGGTCCCTGGCATTGAGGCGATGCAAGGCTTCAATGGCGGCTTCACGCGCTTTGACAATCTTGTTGCCGCTCATAGATCCGGAGCGGTCCAGGACCAGGACCAGGTTGACCGGAGGGCGCTCACGCCGGTCGGTGATGGAGGCAGCATTCAGGCTGATCTTGATAACGGTTGTCAGGGACTGACCGGCAGGGAGAAGATCACGATCGAGGTCGACCGCACAGTTGACCAGGGGAGCGGCAAGGCCGGTTCCAGCCAGGGACAGAAACAGCAATA
>DAOVNV010000080.1 GCA_030630015.1 Desulfuromonadales bacterium
GTATCCAGCAAAGTAACAGTAGCCTGCAAAAAATCAAGATAATTGCCGGCCAGTTCGTGCCTGGCGGCAGCGCGTTCGTCGTTTGGGGCACTTCTCCCGGTGTTGGCCGCCCGATAAGGGGGGTTCATAATGACAATATCGAAAGGCTGCTCTCCCAACTCCGAAGGCAGGTCGCGAACGTCACCCTGCACAACTTTAATACGATCCTGTAAACCGTTAAGAGCCACACTGCGCCGTGCACGGTCGGCCATTAACGGCTGACGCTCCAGAGCGACAATCTGTGCAGCCTTATCCCGATGTGCCAAAATCAAGGGAATAATTCCATTACCCGTTCCGAGATCAATGATCCCCGCCCCTGACGTCACGATCAGAAAATCGCAAAGTAAAATCGGGTCAATTGAGAAACGATAGCCGCTTTTTGGTTGAATGATCTCGATTTCGCCAAAGGAAAGGGAGGAAATTTCTTCCTGTGAAAAGAGTAATTTTGACATCACATTCAGCTGGTTAGAAATTGAGTTATTGCCACTAAGAAGGCCTGACTGACGATGTTTCTCTTGATATGGAAGTATTCGATCAAAATCATGCTGCAAATACACTCCGAGGCAATTTCCTGAAAAATGCAGTCAGTCTTTTGGCGACATCCTTCCGTTAATTCCCATCATGATTGTCGAAAGCTCAGTTTTATTCTTACAAAAAACTGGGACAGAATATATCATTCTGTCCCAGTTGTCTTTCTTGGATTTTTTGCGTATCGCGCCCCGCGCTTACGCCGCCCCGTACGAATGCAAACCGGACAGAACCAGGTTCACCCCAAGGTAGCAGAAGATCGTCGCGGCAAAACCGATAATCGACAGCCAGGCTGCCCGCCGACCAACCCAGCCGCGGGTGAAGCGCGCATGCAGAAAAGCCGCATAAATAAACCAGACAATCAGACTCCAGGTCTCCTTGGGGTCCCAGCTCCAGTAGGTGCCCCAGGCGTAGTTGGCCCAGGCGGCGCCAGTAATGATGCCGAGAGTCAGCATCGGAAAACCGAGCATGATCGCCTTGTAGTTGAGATCGTCCAGAACCTTGGCACTCGGGAACATGCCCAAGATACCGCCGATCGGTGAACCTTCTGCGGCCCGCTCTTCTTTACCGATCTTGATCAGGTACATGGTCGACACGCCGCAGGCGACGGCAAAACCGGCATAGCCGATAAAGCAGGTGATAACGTGGTAGGTCAGCCAGTTGCTCTGCAAGGCCGGCACCAGAGGCTGGATGGTCGCATCCAGGCTCCATTGCGCCCAGATCATCCCGAAGAAAGCAAAAGGGATCACGAAGGCGCCAACGGCCCGATGCTTGTACCTGACATCGAAAATCAGGTAAATCAGCAGGATCGACCAGGCGAAGAAGACCACCGACTCGTAGAGGTTCGAAAGCGGCGCCTGTTCAAAGCCCAGGGCATAGGCTTCATACCAGCGCATGCCTATAGCTGCGGTGTTGGCCGCAAATCCGATCCAGCAAGCAACCGTTGCCACCAGGGCAACCTTGGAGCCTTTTGAAGCCAGATAAAGGATGAATATAACCATGGCTGCGAAATAAGCGATGGTCGTCACATTGAAAAGGAGCGAACTGGTCATGTCTATTTCTCCACCAGGGTATCGTTAAAATCTTTAATCAATTCGTCGAAAAACAGTGAAAAAGCTGGTTGGTTGCGGTGTGCAACGCCTCCGACCTTGACACCGATGCCCCTCTCAAGAGGCTGCAGTGTCACCCATATCCTCCGGTGCGACAGGAAAAAAGCGGTCAGCGAACCGAATACCATCAGGAAGCACCCGATCCAGACGACCCATACCCCCGGGTCCTTGGTAACAGACAAACCAGTATAGTAATCCTGCTCCGCTTCAAGCAAGGTGACAATATAGGCTCCGCCGCGTTTTTCGTCAAAATTCGCGAACTGTTGAAGAACAATAAACGGGTTGCCGTGCTGGTGATCACCCACATCAATATTAACTTGGGCTGCTGGACCGAAGCTCTGGTAGTTGCTTGCATAACCCATGGGGATAAGGGCCGCGCCTCCAGGCAAGGGCAGGTGCTTTCCTTGCCGGCCAACCACCTCAACAGTTTCACCGGTCGCCCGCTCCTGGACTCGGAAGCGGAACACGGGGTCGCCGGATTGACCGTAGCTTGCCTGGTAGAAGGTCAACCCCTTGTACTGCAGAGGGTCGTTGACCTCGATGGTTTTCCGCAGAACCTCCTGACCGTTCTCCTTCACCACCAGTTTACTGACATAGTCTTTCGGGCGCCTGCCATCCTCGTAAAAGGTCACTTCAAAGTCTTCGCAATGCACCTCGAACCCGAGAGGGATGGGTGTCTGGCTGTCTGAACGCCCCCAGATACTGTCGACAAACGTCCCTTCAACAATATTGACAAAGGCCTTGAAGCCCCAGACATTGCCGATCATGGCCCCGACGAAGATAATCAGGATGGAAAGGTGGGTCACGTAAACACCGAAACGGGCATAAGCAGCCTTCTGCGAAAAGAAATGGATCTTGCCGTCCTGCTCGGTGATCACTGGCGCTGTAAACTTCTTCGACAGCAACACCGTCACTTTTTCGCGGACCGACTCCATGGAACCGTCGGCAACAACCTCATCCAGGTTGGAGAAGGTTTTAAACAGACCGTCATCCGCGACCAGAACCGGCTCGCGCACCGTTTTCCAGACGTGCGGGAAACGCTTGATGGAACAGCAGATCAGGTTAACGGCAAAAAGACCCAACAGGGAAAGGAACCAGTAGGAATGGTACATGTCAAAAAACTGGAGAGAGTTAAAGAGATTATAGGTACTCTCACTCATCCCGAGCTTCTGCATGTACTCCTGGGGAGAAAGATTCTGCTGGATAACGGTACCGATAATCGATGTCGTAGCCAGAAGGATCAGTATAGTGATCGTCAGTTTGAGAGAACAGAAAAAATCCCACAAACGATCCACGGGGTTGCTTTGCTTGCTCAAGTTTTTTCTCCTGACAGGGAGCGGCCCGAACCAGGCCACACCCCGAAACAATTTATGTTGAAAGTTGGGGGTATCCCGTGCAAGACGGAGGCCAACTTAAAATCGACACCATATTAGTGTTCAATCACGATAATATGTCCATTGTTGGGCTGTCAAGGGCTCCCGGCAAAATATCACCCGAGCCATTAGTGGTCAGCAAAGTCTTCGGCAAGCCTTTTTTCAAGTGCCGCCGCTTTCATCTCGACTCCTGTCGCCATCTCTGCTTTGAAGTCTGCAAGCTTGCGCACCAGGGAGGAATCCTCCAGGGCCAACATCTGCACCGCAAGGATTCCGGCATTGCTGGCACCGGCCTTGCCGATTGCCATAGTCGCCACCGGCATACCGGCGGGCATCTGCACCATGGCCAACAGGGCATCCAGGCCGTTTAGCGACGTGGCATCGATCGGTACACCGATGATCGGTAAGGTGGTCTCTGCGGCCATGACACCCGCCAGATGGGCAGCAGCACCGGCGCCGGCAATGAGCACCTTGAGGCCGCGCTCACGTGCGCTGGAGACGTAACGGCTGGTCCGCTCCGGAGTTCTGTGTGCGCTCGACACCGTCATTTCAAAGGGAACTTCGAACTGATTCAGCGCTTTGGCTGCCTCGACCATGATTTCATAGTCCGAATCGCTACCCATCAGAATACCGACCAAAGGTTTTTTGCTCATTGCCTTATCCTCTTACCTTTCACTATTAACGATTCAACGCCTTTTTCCCAATATCAGTACGGAAGTGCGCACCGTCCCAGCTGATTTTCGCAACAGCCTGATAAGCCCGATCGATTGCTGCGGTAACCGTTGCACCCAACCCGGTCACCCCGAGCACGCGGCCACCGGTATTGACAACCTTGCCGCTTTCAAAACTGGTCCCGGCATGGAAGACAACCACGTCCTCCATCTCTCCGGCATCATCCAGTCCGAGGATTTCGAAACCCTTTTCATATGCCGCCGGGTAGCCGCCGGAAGCCATGACCACGCATACCGCCGCCTTGTCATGCCATTCCAATTCGGCACCGGAGAGATCACCTCTCGCACATGCCTGAAGGACCGGGACGACATCCGATTTCATCCGCACCAGCAAGGGTTGGGCCTCTGGGTCACCGAACCGGGCGTTGAACTCGACCACCCGCGCCTTGCCATCGGCAATCATCAGACCGACATAAAGGATGCCGACGTAAGGGCAACCCTCTTGAGCCATGCCGTCAATGGTCGGCCGTACAATTGTCTTCACAATCTCGTCGGCCAGCGCTTCAGTCACCACCGGAGCCGGCGAATAGGCACCCATCCCTCCGGTATTCGGCCCTTTGTCATTATCGAAAGCCGGCTTGTGGTCCTGCGACGAAGCCAGCGGCAGGATATTTTTGCCGTCGGTGAAGGCGAAAAAGGAGGCTTCTTCGCCGGCCATGAACTCCTCGATAACCACGCTGCTGCCAGCGTCGCCGAAGATGGTATCGACCATGATGTCGTCCACCGCCGCGACGGCCTGCTCCTCGGTCATTGCGACAACCACCCCTTTGCCAGCAGCCAGTCCATTCGCCTTGACCACGATCGGAGCCCCCTGCTCACGGATGTAGGCAACAGCTTCATCACGATCTGAAAAGGTGCGATAGTCTGCAGTCGGGATACCGTACTTGGCCATCAGATCCTTGGAGAAGCTTTTGCTGCCCTCGATGCGCGCCGCCGCCTGGCTCGGCCCGAAGATATCCAGACCGGCCTCCTGGAAACGATCGACGATCCCCAGAGTCAGCGGCACTTCAGGCCCGACCACGGTCAGGTCTATCTCCTCTGCCAGGGCAAAGTCGAGCAATGCGTCGATATCATCAGCCGGGATATGAACACATTCTGCCAGTTCCGCGATGCCGGGATTACCCGGCGCGCAGTAGACTTTCTCCACCAGAGGGGACTGAACAATCTTCCAGACCAGGGTATGCTCCCGCCCGCCACCGCCAACAACCAGAATTTTCATTGATTTTACCCTTCAGGTTCTTATGCTTCATCCATGTAGACAGTTACAAGAAGCGAGCAATTTTTCGCAAGGTCAAGGCGCTCAAGCAAAGCATGCGGAGGCGTACCCAGGTACGCCGCACAAATGGTTTGCGCCGAGCAACGCCGAGATTGCGGAAAAGGGCCGCTTCCCAACGTACTAGTGCCTGAAATGCCGCATCTTGGTAAACACCATCGCCATGCCGTGCTCATCCGCCGCCGCGATGACCTCTTCGTCGCGGATCGAGCCGCCCGGCTGGATCACGGCGCAAATCCCCGCCGCCGCCGCGTTGTCGATGCCGTCACGGAAGGGGAAGAAAGCGTCCGAAGCCATCACGGCGCCCTGGACTTCCAGGCCGGCCAGCTCGGCTTTGATCGCCGCAATGCGCGCCGAATTGACCCGGCTCATCTGGCCGGCACCGACACCGATGGTCATGCCGTCCTTGCCGTAAACGATGGCATTGGACTTGACGAACTTGGCCACCCGCCAGGTGAACAGCAGGTCTTCCATCTCCTGCTCAGTCGGCTGGCGCTTGCTGACCACCGTCAACTCGGCAGTCAGGTCGAGATCGAGATCCTGCACCAGCAGGCCGCCATTGACCCGTTTGAAATCGAAGCGCGTCGTCGACTGCTCCGGCCACTCGCCACACTCCAGCAGGCGTACATTCTTCTTGGCCGCAATGACCTCGACGGCTGGTGTGGCGACCTTGGGAGCAATGATGACCTCGACAAACTGCTTTTCGACAATGGCGCTGGCCGTCTCGGCATCAAGCTCCCGGTTGAAGGCGATGATGCCGCCAAAAGCCGACTCGCCATCAGTACTGAAAGCCCGCTGGTAGGCTTCGAGCAAACCTTCGCCGTAAGCCACGCCGCAGGGGTTGGCATGCTTGACGATGACGCAGGCCGGGCCTTCGCTGAACTGCTTGATGCATTCCAGGGCGGCATCGGTATCGCCGATATTGTTGTAAGAGAGCGCCTTGCCCTGCAGCTGGCGGGCCGTGGCAATCGAAGACTCCTGGAGATTGTCCTCTACGTAGAAGGCGGCATTCTGATGAGGGTTCTCGCCGTAGCGCATGCCCTGGGCCTTTTTGAACTGCAGGGTCAAGGCCGGCGGAAATTCCGCATGCTCTTCGCCGACGCGACAACCCAGCCAGTTGGAGATAGCACCATCGTAGGCGGCCGTATGCTGGTAGACCTTGACCGCCAGACGGAAATTGGTGTCGGTGGACACGGCACCGGCACTGCCTTTCATCTCGTCGAGGACTGCAGCATAATCGGCGCAATCAACGATCACCGTGACGTCGCGGTTGTTCTTGGCCGCGCTACGCAGCATGGTCGGTCCGCCGATATCGATATTCTCAATAGCATCTTCAAGACTGCAATCTGGCTTGGCGACTGTCGCTTCGAAAGGATAGAGGTTGACGACCACCATGTCGATCGGTGTGATGTCATGCTCTTTCATCTTAGCGACATGGGCCGGGTTGTCGCGCAAGCCGAGCAGACCGCCGTGGATTTTCGGATGCAGCGTCTTGACCCGCCCATCGAGCATTTCGGGAAAGCCGGTATGCTCGGAAACATCCTTCACGGCCAGGCCCGCGTCACGCAGCATCTTCGCAGTTCCACCGGTGGAAAGTATCTCGACATCGTAGTCACTCAGCTCTTTAGCAAAATCGACAATCCCTGTCTTGTCTGAAACACTGATCAATACACGTTTGATGGTTGCCATAAAAACACCTCTTTTTGCAGTTTAAAAATCCAAAGCCGTCAGAAATCTTTCCTCAAAAACCGGGGTCCCCGAAAGGGGAAAGGGCTGAATCGTTGACATCAGATTTTGCAGCCTCTCCGCACCGTCAGGAATTATCAAATACCTGGTCAAACCGGCCAGAACCCCGCTAGGGACGAAAAACGTTTTATCTACCATGCCAGCCGACAACAGGGCAACCTTTTTAAGGGTTTCCACGGGCAAAGCTGTACCGAGAGCACCACTTATAAAAACAGCGCTGATCTCGTTTTCATTGAAACCGGCACGTTCCAGCAAAACTTCGACGCCAGCCCGCAGCGCACCCTTGGCCAACTGGAAGTTGCGCAGATCGGACTGAGTCAGACGCAAATCCGTTTTTGCGTCCCGATAGAAACAAATATTCCCCTCATCATCCAGGTAACGGGACAGGTTGCTGTCCACTTCATCGGGGGAAAGAATCCTCCCCCCGGCATCGACCAGCCCACCTTCAACCAACGCACCGATCAAGGCAGCCAGCCCGCTGCCGCAAACCCCTTTGGGCTGCCCGCCACCAGAAACCTGCAATTTCAGTCGATCGTCGAGTAGACGCACATCGACCACTGCGCCCGGCCCTGCAGACATGCCGCAGTCTATGTTGCCCGCCTCGAACGCCGGGCCGGCCGCCGCCGAGCTGACCAACCATCGGGAACCGGTCCACAGGGCAAGTTCACCGTTGGTGCCGATATCGATACAGACCGTACCAGGCTTGAAGCTGTCGAGACCAAACAGAAACGCAACCAAGTCACCTCCGACAAAACCGGACACCAGAGGGAAAAGCTGTAACGGCACGGACACCCCAATATCTATGCGGTCTACCGGCAGAGAGACCAGCGCACATTCCCGGGGGCGGTGGGGTGGGAAAAGGATCTTTTCGACGGGGAGGTTGCGCAGCAGGTACGAAACCCCTGGGTTGCCGGCAGCGGCGGCGACAAGCACTGCAGAAGATGAACAATCCGCCTGGGTTAGCAGCTCGGCAGTCAGTTCCCGCAGACCTTCGATCAACAACGACTGCAGGCGCGCCCCTTCCCCCTCGTATGCCTTTTGCATCCGAGCAAGGATGTCCATACCGAGAGGATGTTGTGGATTGGCAACCTGTGCCTCCGCCAAAACACCACCGGAAGCATCAACCAGACGACCCGCCAGGGAAGTCGTTCCCAGATCGAGCGCAAGAAACAGCTCAGGAAAAGAATTATGACTCATCGCTCATCGCTCATCGCTCAGCCTGCCACGCCATAGCTTTAGCGACGGCGGGAACTCAGCCTTTATAAACCCTGGGAACCCGCTTGCTGATCCCGCAAAATACTTCATAAGTGATGCTGCCGACTGTTTCGGCCCACGCTTCGGCAGTAATACATTCCCCGCCATCACAGCCAAGCAAGGTCACCTGATCGCCAGCCTGGGCACCAGGAACATCGGTAACATCCACCAGGATCCAGTCCATGCAAACAGTCCCCGCCACCGGTGCACGTTGACCTCGAACCAGAACTTCGCCACGGTTGGACAACAGCCGGTTGTATCCATCGGCATACCCGACCGGAACCGCCGCAATCAATGATGGGCGGTCTGTCGTAAAGCGGTGGCCATAGGAAATCCCCTCGCCGGGCGACATCTGCTTGAGCAAAGCGATCTGGCTCACGAAGCGCATGACCGGTTGCTGAGAAACGGCCTGGTCAAAGAAGGGGCCGGTCAGACCACCGTAGAGAACAATCCCCGGCCGTACCAGATTGTAGTCGGCAAGATCCCTGCTGAACAGCCCGGCACTGTTGGCAATATGTCGATAGGTCAGATTGAATCCGGCGTCCTCGACCTGGCCCATAACCGTCCGAAACCGCCGACACTGGGTCTCCGTAAATGACCGTTCCGGCTCATCAGCTACGGCCAGGTGGCTCATCAACCCGACCATCTCAAGGTTCTGCATCGATTGCAGGGCTGGCAGGGCCTCGTCAAGTTGATCGTCGCGTATGCCGAGCCGGCCCATGCCAGTATCAACTTTAAGATGATAGCCAACCGTCCGGCCAGCAGAACGAGCTGCTGCGTTCAGCCTCCCTGCAACGACAAGATCGGAGAGTGCCGGCTGAAGATCGTGCTCCAGAATGACGGCTTCCCCCCCGGGCGGAACTCCTCCCAAGACCAGGATCGGCTGGCGAACACCCAACCGTCTTAGTTCGACGCCCTCTTCGACCAGCGCCACACCGAACATGTCGACTCCGGCATCCACCAGGGCGGGCACGACTCCATCCACACCATGACCATAGGCATCAGCCTTGACCACTGCCAGAATCGCCGCATCGCCTACGACACGACGCACTTCGGACAGGTTGTGACGCAGGGCATCAAGGTCGACTTCAACCCAGGTGGGCCGCAGAAAATCCATAATTATCTCCCCTGAAAGCAGGCATTAAACCATGCGTTTCAATGAGGTGTAAAGGGTAAAGGCAGTGCTGAGTTCTGATATCGGTTGACACAAACCCTGTAATCATTTTAGGGTGGCACAGACAACATTCCGCTAGGGGAGCAAGTCGTGCTTGCTGAGAGTTTCGTGCCAGACGAAACGACCCTTCGAACCTGATCCGGGTCATGCCGGCGAAGGAAAGTGGACTGGTCAGCAACGACAGATATCCTTGAAGGAATCGCCGTGGCCACCCAGCCCGGCGATTTTTTTATTGGGGGATTGCTAACTTCCTCCGGGAGAAAATCCATGATCCGTGGTTTATATCTGATCACGCCACAAGGCACCGACGAGCAAATCCTCAGTGTAACGCGTTCTGCTCTTCTGGGAGGCGCGCAGGTCGTCCAGTACCGCGACAAGGAACGTTCACAGGAAGCCCAGATCAACCTGGCCCGTCAACTGGTACAGTTGTGCCAGGAAGCTGGTGCGACCTTTTTGATCAATGACTCGCCTGAAATTGCCGAAGCGAGTTTTGCCGATGGCGTCCATCTTGGACAGGGGGACATCACCATCCAGGAAGCGCGTAAAATCGTTGGCCCGGATAAATTGA
>DAOVNV010000122.1 GCA_030630015.1 Desulfuromonadales bacterium
AAGGGGTGCAGCCGGTTCTTTTTCAGGTTAAAAAGGGCGAGATGATTGTTCGCGAGGGGGATCGGATTACTGCCGATCATCTGGTGAAAATTTCGGCTATGCAGGAGGTCGGCAATGTGGGGGCACGCTGGCGCAACGCTGCGGGTCTGCTGTTGAGCAGCTTTCTTCTCATTTTTATCGGTCATCGTTTTGCCTGTCGCAATATTCGTAAATACCGTGCCGAGAACCGCGATCTGATTTTTATGATGGCAACCCTGGTCGGTTTGACCCTGATTCTCAAGATCGGCATCTTTATCTCGGCCGCCCTGGGCAGCGCTTTTCCTTATATCGATAATACCGCTTACTACTATGTCCTGCCGTTCGCCATTGGCACGATGCTGGTGCGGATTGTCCTTAATTCAGAAGTCGCGCTGGTCTTCGCAGCGATTTCCGCTGTGCTGGCAGGTCTCCTGTTCGACAATAGTTTCGTCATCTGCGTGTTTGCTTTTCTCAGCAGCCTGGGTGCGGCTCACTGGGTGCGCCAAGTCATTGAAAGGTCTTCATTGTTCAAGGCGGGCGTGAGACTTTCAGTTTTCAACTTTTTGTTGATTTTCGCGCTGCACCTGATGACCGCAAAACCTCTCGATCTGCAATTGCTCTATAAACTGGGCTTTGGCCTGACTGGCGGGATTGTCGCGGCAGTCATCGTGACCGGTTTGATTCCCCTGGTCGAATCAGCCTTCTGCTATACCACCAACATTAAGTTGCTTGAACTTGCCAATATGAATAACCCGGCCCTGCGTGAGCTGATGATCCATGCACCAGGGACCTATCACCATTCCATCGTTGTCGGCAATCTTGCCGAATCGGCTGCCGAGACGATTGGAGCCAACCCGCTGCTGGCCAGGGTGGCCGCCTATTACCATGATATCGGCAAGGTCAGGAAACCGCTTTATTTTGTCGAAAACATCTCCACGCAGGAGAACAGACACGATAAGCTGACCCCCTCCATGAGTGTGCTGATCCTGCTGGCGCACATCAAGGACGGTGTTGATATGGCCCGGGAGTATCGTCTGGGCCAGGACCTGGTCGATATTATCCAGCAGCACCACGGCACCAGCCTGATTAAGTTTTTTTACGACAAGGCCAAGAATAGCGAAGATCCTGACGTTCAGCGGGCAACGGAGCGGGACTACAGATACCTGGGACCCAAGCCGCAGACCCGTGAGGCGGCATTGATCATGCTGGCCGATGCCGTTGAAGCTGCAGGACGCACCCTGGTCGACCCGACTCCGGCCCGTATTCAGGGGATGGTTCAGAAAATCATCAATAATATTTTTATCGACGGGCAGTTGGACGAGTGTGAACTGACTCTCAAGGATTTGCACAATATCGCAAAGAGTTTCAACCTCATTCTGGGTGGCACCTTCCACCATCGGGTTGACTACCCCGAACCTGTTTCCAAGGAGCGTACCCAGGAAAAGGCAACGAGCAGGAATGATGAAGATCGAGATCGAAAATCGTCAAAAGAAGGTCAAGGTCAGAAAAATACCCCTAAGAAGGGTGGCCCGGAAGATCTTAAGCGCCTCGGGATGTCCTGATGCACAGCTGTCCATCCTGATCGTCAGTGATCGTCAGATCCAGGCGATCAATAGGGACTACCTGCAGCGGGACAAGCCGACGAATGTGATTTCTTTTGCCATGCAGGAAGGTGAAGGCGCAGGTGTGCAGCCAGATCTGCTCGGTGACGTGGTCATCTCCGCCGAGACCGCCTTGAGGGATGCCTTAGACGCCGGACGTTCATTTGAAAGTGAACTTTATTTCCTGCTGCTGCACGGTATTTTGCATCTGCTGGGCTACGATCATGAACGCGGCAGTCTCGCCGAGGCGCAACAGATGGAGCAACGCGAGCGGGAACTTTTCTCGATCCTTTCGGAGACTTTCGATTTTTCACGATAAGAAGGAGAGGTAATAAACGTTGGACGAACATCTTCAGCCCGAATCATTTTTCAGTAAAATCAAACGGTCCCTGACCGGACGAAGACGAGCCCTCACCGAAAAGGAACTGCAGGAGGCGATCAACAGTTCCGAAGAGGAGGGTATCCTGAACGAATCTGAGGGGGATATGCTGCAGTCGATCTTCGAGTTTGGGGACACGATTGTACGCGAGGTCATGGTGCCGCGTACGGACATGGTCTGTTGTTCGATCGATGCCGAACTGGATGAACTGCGCGACCTGATCATGCGCTCCGGACATTCCCGCATCCCGATTTTTGAAGGGTCGGTTGATCGTATTCTCGGGGTGGTCTATGCGAAGGATCTCCTGCGTTACTGGGGGGTCGAAAGTTGTGATCTCCCTCTCAGGGAGGTTATGCGACAGCCCTATTTTATCCCGGAGACCAAACGCATTGAGACGCTTCTGAATGTATTTCGGGCGGAACGGGTGCATATCGCCATCGTGGTCGAGGAATATGGTGGGACATCGGGGCTGATCACCATAGAGGATCTGCTGGAAGAGATCGTCGGAGAAATTCGAGATGAATACGATCTCGAAGAGGACTTGGCGGAGCCGCAGGATGACGGTTCCCTGTTGATTGATGCCAGGGCCAACGTTGAGGAACTCGAAGAGTTCTTCGATATTGAAGTTCCCCGCGACAAGTTTGACACTGTGGGTGGCTACCTCTTTCACCTGATGGGTAAAGTCCCGACTCCGGGTGAAAAAGTCAGCGACAACGGCATGACTCTGCTGGTCGTAGAGTCAGATGAGCGCAGAATTAGCAAAGTGCGCGTCTGGCGCGACCTGGAAACAGGAAGTCAGGAAGGGGACGCGTAACTGATGCGTCGCTTTTTGCCGGACAGTTGCTTGGCAAGCGCCGCGTTATCAGGCCTGTTGCTGGCTCTGTCTTTCCCTGCGCCCGGGATTTCCATTCTGGCCTGGGTCGGCCTGGTGCCCTTGCTGTGCAGCATGCAGCGCAGACCGTTCAAAAGCGGTTTTCTGACGGGTCTGGTCTTTTTCTCCGTCGTCCTCTACTGGCTGAACATCGTCATGACCACTTATGGTCGGATGTCGCCGCTGCTTTCGGCCGCAGCCTACCTGCTGCTGGCAGCCTACCTGTCACTGTTTTTCGCTGCTGCGACCTGGGCGGCCTGCCGCCTCAAGGAAAAGCGCGGCTATTCTTACATGTTGACTCTGCCGGTAATCTGGGTTGGTCTCGAGTTCCTTCGCGAGTTCCTTTTGACCGGCTTCCCCTGGGCAACCCTTGGATACTCACAGCAGAACCTCCTGTTTATCCAGTCGGCGGACCTGTTCGGGGTTTATGGCCTGAGTTATCTCCTGATCCTCAGCAATACTGTCGTCGCGGAAGTCGTCCAGGTGGTTCGGCGCAGGGCATGGCGCGAACTGCCGGCCGGACCGTTGCTGCTGCTGGTTGCCCTGTTCATGCTCAATACCGGTTACGGCTGGTACCGGCTGGGCAAAACCCCCGACCAACGTGAAGCACATCTGGAGACCGCTGTTATTCAGGGGAATATCGACCAGGCAGTCAAATGGCACCCGGATTTTCAGATAAAATCAGTTGATATCTATCGTGACCTGTCCCGGCAGGCCAGTAAAGCTGGCGCGACCGATCTGCTGATCTGGCCTGAAGCGGCGACACCCTTCTATTTTCAAAGAGGGGGTGTCCTGGCTGACAGGGTGAGCGAACTGCCTCGAGCAACAGGCAGCCACCTGCTGTTCGGCAGCCCCGCCTATACAGGAGAGCCGGGAGATTACCAGTATCTGAACAGTGCGTTCCTGCTGTCTCCTCGAGGTGAGGTACTGGAACGCAGCGATAAAACCCACCTTGTTCCCTTTGGCGAGTATGTCCCATTGAAACCTTTCCTGCCCTTTATCGACAAGCTTGTGGTCGGTATTGGTGACTATTCGCCAGGTCAGGTCAAGCCCCTCGGGATGAATGGGTATGAACTGGGTGTCCTGGTCTGCTATGAGGCCATCTTCCCGGAACTGGCCAGGGATTATGTCAGCAGTGGCAGCGACCTGCTGGTCAACATCACCAACGATGCCTGGTTCGGGCGTTCTTCAGCTCCGGCTCAGCATCTCGCCATGGTTCGCTTCCGGGCGATCGAGAACCGGATATGGATCGCCCGCGCGGCCAATACCGGCATATCGGCCTTCATTGCTCCTTCCGGTCGGATTCTCGGTTCCACCGACCTGTTCGAAACAACCTATGCGACCGCCCGGGTCGGTCTGGGGGCACGTCCCGGTTTATATGCCGCTATGGGTGATCTGATTCCCGGCGTCTTTCTAATTGTTGTTCTCTTCTGGTTGGTCCAAACCAGGCGTAAGCAGTGCTGAGTGCTGAGCGATGAGTCTGGTAGACAGCGCTGAGGCGTTTAATTGCTTGAAACGCGAGGCGCGAAGCGAGAAGTGAGAAAAGGCCTGTTCGCGCTTCGCACTTCTCACCTCACACTTCTTGTTTTTTAAGTCATTCTTATTCTTGTACCTGCTGCCCACAATCGGTATAATTCCCCGTTTGAACCATTTATCAGGAGATAGACATGTTCCGCGAAGAGAATGAAGCCCTTTCGACATTGCGTGAAAAGCTCGTTGAGCTGAGGGGGTACCTTTGACGTCGATGCAAAAAGAGAGCGGGTTGCCGAGCTTGAAGCTGAGGTGGCGGAACCCGATTTCTGGAATAATAATGAGCGCGCTCAGGAGATCCTGAAGGAAAGGACCAACATCCAGAACATCGTGAGCGGCTGGGATGATGCGCAACAGGAGCTTGACGACCTGCTGATCCTGGTGGAACTTGGCGAAGAGGGTGAGGATGAAGAAACCCTGGAAGAAGTCAAGTCACTGCTGCCCGGCCTCGTAAAGAAGGTCGGTCGTATGGAGTTCGCCCGGATGCTGTCCGGGGAGCACGATGCCAACAATGCCATCGTCAGCATCAACGCCGGAGCCGGCGGGACCGAAGCCCAGGATTGGGCCGATATGCTGCTGCGCATGTATCTGCGCTGGTGCGAGCGCAAGGAGTTCAAAACTGAAATCACCGAATACCAGGCTGGGGACGAGGCCGGGACCAAAGGGGTGACCTTTACCGTCAACGGCCCTTACGCTTTCGGCTACCTGAAGGCTGAGCGAGGGATCCACAGACTGGTCCGGATTTCGCCATTTGACTCCAATGCCAAGCGGCATACGTCATTCTGCTCGGTGTTTGTTTTCCCGGAGCTTGCCGATGATGTGGAAGTCGAGATCAACGACAAGGACCTGAAAGTCGATACCTACCGCGCCAGCGGCGCTGGTGGCCAGCATGTCAACAAGACCGATTCCGCGATCAGGATTACCCATCTGCCGACCGGGATCGTGGTGAGTTGCCAGAACCAGCGCTCCCAGCACAAGAACCGGGATATCGCGCTCAAGCAGCTCAAGGCACGCCTCTACGAACTGGAATTGGCAAAGAAAGAAGAGAAAGCGGCCACTTTGGCCGGCGACAAGAAGGAGATAGCCTGGGGCAGTCAGATCCGTTCCTACGTGCTGCATCCTTACCGGATGGTCAAGGACCATCGAACCGGTTATGAGGTCGGCAATGCGGACCGTGTCCTCGATGGCGATCTGGACGGATTTATCGAGGCATATTTGTTGAAATAAGAAAGTGCTGAGTGCTGTGCAATGCGCGATGAGAAAAATCAAAAAACGATGAGAGGGGACTGTCCCGGCTTTCCACGGGACTGTCCCCGGCTAGTGAGGACACGTTTTGATGTATTGAGACTTTCTTGCTACTCGCCACTCGCCACTGATTTATTTTAGGAGAACGACCTGATTATGGAAAACCCGAGTGACCTGATAGCCCAGCGATGGGCCAAGATTGATGATTTGCGCAACCAGGGAATCAACCCTTTTGCGAATGATTTCCGTGTCGACAGTACTGCCGGCGAGATCGTCGAAAAACATGCCGATGATGATGCTGAACAACTTGAAACATTATCAGCCAACTATGCAATTGCCGGGCGGATTATGGCCAAACGGGATTTCGGTAAGGCCGCCTTTATCCAGGTTCAGGATCGTACCGGACGCATCCAGGCTTATGTCGCGAAGAAGCAGGTGGGGGATGAAGGTTTCGCGCTGTTCGGCAAGCTGGATGTTGGAGATATCGTTGGTTTGACGGGAACGACCTTCAGGACCAAAACAGGCGAACTTTCGCTGCGCGCCGAAACGCTCAGAGTTCTGACCAAATCGGTTTTGCCGCTGCCGGAAAAATGGCATGGCTTGACGGATGTGGAAACCCGTTACCGGCAACGTTACCTGGACCTGATCGTCAATCCGGATGTTCGCGAAATCTTCCAGAAACGCAGCCGGATCATTACACTGATGCGCGATTTCATGGTCTCTCGCAGCTTCCTCGAGGTCGAAACCCCGATGATGCAGCAGATCGCAGGCGGGGCGACCGCCAAGCCGTTCGTGACGCACCACAACACCTTGAAGATGGACCTGTTCCTGCGTATTGCGCCTGAACTTTATCTGAAAAGGCTCGTGGTCGGCGGCTTCGAAAGGGTTTTCGAGATCAATCGCAATTTCCGGAATGAGGGCATCTCGATCCAGCATAACCCCGAATTCACCATGATAGAGTTTTACCAGGCTTATGCCACCTACGAGGATCTGATGGATCTGACCGAGGAGATGATCTGCCATATTGCCGAGCAGGTGGTCGGCAGTCTGCAGTTCCCCTACGGTGATCGGGAGGTTGATCTGAGCCGCCCCTGGCAGCGCCTGACGGTACGCGAGGCTGTCCTGAAATATGGGGAGATCGACGCAGCGGACGTCGATGATCGTGAGCGTCTGCTGGCATATTCCGACCGGCTCGGCCTGGAACTGGACAGGAACATCGGTTACGGCAAGCTTTTGACCGAGGTTTTTGACGAAGTGGCTGAGCCTGAACTCTGGCAGCCGACCTTTATTACCCAGTATCCGACTGAAGTGTCACCCTTGTCTCGCAAGAATGATCAGGATCCATCAGTTGTTGACCGTTTCGAGCTGTTTGTCGTTGGACGCGAGCTGGCCAACGCTTTTTCCGAGTTGAACGACCCTGCCGACCAGCGCGATCGTTTCGTTGGGCAGCTCGCCGAAAAAGAGGCGGGCGACGAGGAAGCGCATGCCATGGACGAAGACTACATCCGCGCCCTGGAATACGGCCTGCCGCCGACTGCCGGCGAAGGTATCGGCATCGATCGCCTGGTCATGCTGCTGACCAACTCAGCATCGATCCGCGACGTCATCCTCTTCCCGCAACTGCGCTCGGAAGCAAAATAAAGGCAGGGGCGAGCGGCGAGTGGCTAGGGGCGAGAAATATCGAAATCAATAAAATTGAATGAAAATGTGTAACTATTCAGCATCTCAGTGAGGGCATGTGGTCTACAGCCATTGCCTGCGTCCAATGTTGTCACTTAACTTCCC
>DAOVNV010000262.1 GCA_030630015.1 Desulfuromonadales bacterium
CAGTTCGGAGTTGAAGCCGCGCATGCGGGTGATGCCCTGGTGACCTTCCTTGCGCGCAACAAACTCCAGTTCTGCGGCCAGTTCCAGATCGGTCATCCCTTCGCGGATGATTTCCCGAGCCCTTTCGCAGACTTTGTTTACCTGCACGCCGGCATCTTTCATGATGCCGATCTCGTACTTCGACTTGATCGCCCGAACGTTACGGATCAGCGGAGTGGCATCGGTGACGATGCAGTTGCCAAGGACTTTTTGAAAACGCTGATAGGTTGCCACCGGCACGACATCCAGTTCCATTCCGGCCTTTTCCGGGAGATTGACCCCGAACTCGTTGAGAACACCCGGGAGGTCCCTGATACTGCGAAACGGTACGATTTCCTTGAGCCCTGCCTCCATGCGGGCACGTTGGATATCCTTACGAACCATGTAGAGAGGAACACCACTCGCAGGCACGTAGAGCACGCCCTGCTGAATCGAACCTGTAAAATAGAACAGGTCAGCATTCTGGATGATCAAAATCGCATCCAGATCGTTGCTCTCCATTTCGGACTGGAGCCGGTTGATGCGTGTTTCAAGTTCCGTAGCGGGCGTAATGCGCACAAGAAATCTCCTCGAATTCGAATTCCCAGTTATTTCGAATAAAAAATGAGCATTTTTAATAACATAGAGCTGTCTGTAAGGGCAAACAAAAGAACCTTGTCAGTCGATTTTTTTCAGGAGACGACGAGACCGAAAGCAACCGGTTCCGGTCATGCTTGTTTTCTAGGCAAAAAGCTAAACCCGTTTTGTTTACAAAACTTTTTCGCGAAATCCGGATTTTTCCACAAGCTTTTCCACTGTCGTCTGTGGACAGTATACAACTCTCTACAACCCGGATCCGTGAGCAACCAGCGAGTCCAGATATAAAAAAGCGCGGCCGCCCTCCCGGGACGGCCGCGCCATTCATTCACCAGCAACCATTAATCAGCTACTGCACATCTTGCTGATAACGCTCCCGATAATACGTCTTCATTGCGTCGAGCCGCTTTGGATCAAACCCCTTGGTGTACCACTCGTGTTCCGGTCTACCGTCGATAAATTTGGCAATAATCTGCTCGTAAAGCTCCGGCCTCCCGGCCTTTTCACAGGCTTCTTCGGTCTCGGGCAGAAGTTCGGTGTAAAAATGCTTGGCGACCTCGTAGATACCGTGCCACCAGGCATAGTCCGGACCACTCATGGCCGCGCCATGGCGGGCGCGGCGTCCTTCGTGGTGCCAAAGTTCCCAGTAGATCCAGTCGATCCGATCATCAAAATCGGCTTTGGAGATGACGCCCTCTTTCATGAGCAGACTTCGGATTTCTCTAGCCGGAACAGCGAATTTTTCATTGTAGAGAAGAACGAATTCGCTCAACTGAGAATAGAACCCTTCAACGAAAGACTGGCCATGGCAGGAGGAACAGACGTCCTGCATCTTTTCCAGCTTCCGTTCGTAATCTCCAGTCCTTTGAGAAACTGGCGCACGCAGATCCCAGCTCAAACGATCGCCGACATCGTGGGTGATCTCTTGCCCGCGAGCAGCGCTCATATGGCAGGTGGCACAGGTCGGCGCATCATAGTAGTCTTCACCGGCAACCCATTTCGGTCGATCCATGTTGAGCTCATCCTTGAAGGCCCGGTAAAGGATACCGTGCTTCGACTCTTCGTAAACTTCTTTCTGCGGGTGTTCGGGTCCAAGGTGGCATTTACCGCAAGTTTCCGGCTGACGAGCCTGCTCCTTGCTGAAGCGATGTCGGGTATGGCATGCGCTGCAGGCGCCTTTGGAGCCATCCGGATTCACCCGACCAATGCCGGTATTCGGCCAAGTGCTGGCATCAAGGGTTCCATCTTTGTTGACCTTGACCAGTGAACCGTGACATTGACGGCACCCGACCGCGACAGCCGACTCTCCACCCACCGTCTGCCCGAGAATGCCATCCTTGGTATTCAGGATATCGCCGGCCTTGGCATGATGGCTGGCTTCCTGTTCAGCCGCTTCACGCGGATGACATTGGGCACAGTCCTGCGGTGAAACGATAATCGCCACGGTAAAACCGTAGTGATCCATGGCATCCGGCTCCCCCACTTGTGCCTGGTGGCACTCGAAGCAGCCGACCCCGGCATTCCAGTGCGCACTGTTCTCCCACTGCTGCACAATGCCAGGCATCGCATCATGACATTTCAGACATTCCAGGGTCTGCTCGGACAGCCGATCCGAAGCAGCCAGGGTCGGGCCGGCAAGGTACAGCAACATGACGATTCCAGACATTCCCGTCAATAGCCAGCGAAATTTCATACCATCCTCCCTGTGAATATTTATTCAGGTCAGGTCAACCGTGGGTTTTTACTTTACCATTATTGAAAATTTTAACAATCACAGATCAGCTTTAAGGTCTTTCGCGCCACCCGCTTGCCACGCCATAGCCGTAGGCGACGGCGGGCCAC
>DAOVNV010000259.1 GCA_030630015.1 Desulfuromonadales bacterium
GGCATCCCTCGGCAGAAGACCAGGTACCTGCACGACTTCACCAACTTCCTCGTCGAACACTGCGGTGGCGATATTGCGACCCTCTGCGCAGGACCACTCAACGATGTGCGCCAGCGTCTTCTGGCTCTCAAAGGGGTTGGCCCGGAGACCGCCGACTCGATCCTACTCTACGCCGCAGAGAGACCCTCATTCGTCATCGATGCCTATACCAAGAGGATATTTTCACGGCTGGGCATTCTGCAAGGCAAGCAGCACTACGAAACCATCCGCAGGAGATTCATGGAGACCTTGCCGCACGAAACAAAACTCTTCAACGAATATCACGCCCTGATCGTCGAACTAGCCAAAACCGTTTGCCGCAAAAACAGCCCGGCTTGTGACGAATGCCCTTTGCTTTCATCCTGCCCGTATGGGCAGGATGAAGGTACGCGGGACGCGGGACGAGGGACGCGATAAATTCAAAATCGTGCCTTTGCCTCTGGAAACGTTCTGCTCGAATGTCGTTTATGCAGAGATCTCTTTTCAAGGATCAGTTACTGACCTTTTCAACAAGATTTTATTTTCCCCGTACCGCGAACCGCGTCCCGCGTTCCGCTCTTTAACCTTGACTTCTCCTGCAGTTCTGATAGCTTACGGAGTTCAATTCTTCATTCGACCGGAGCAGGACCATGGATTACAAAAGCACTCTCAACTTGCCTCAAACCGACTTTCCGATGCGCGGCAACCTGCCGCAGCGGGAGCCTGATATTCTCAAGCGCTGGGCGGAACTCGAACTGAACCGCCGGGTCAGCGAACCTGACACGACCAGGCCCAACTTTACCCTGCACGATGGCCCTCCCTACGCCAATGGCAATATTCACATCGGCCATGCCTTGAATAAAATTCTCAAGGATATTGTCGTCAAGAGCAAACGCATGCAGGGCCATTACGCACCCTACGTCCCCGGTTGGGACTGCCACGGCCTGCCGATCGAGTTGAAGGTCGACCAGAAACTCGGCTCGAAAAAACGTGACATGAGCAAAGCTGACATCCGCAAGGAGTGTCGCGTTTATGCCGACAACTGGGTCAAGATCCAGAGCGAGGAGTTCCAGCGCCTGGGCATCTTCGGCGACTGGACTCATCCCTACCTGACCATGAATACCTCTTACGAGGCAGCTACCGCGCGAGAACTGGCCCGCTTTGCCGAACGCGACGGGCTGTATAAGGGCAAGAAACCGGTCCACTGGTGTTCTTCCTGCGTGACCGCCCTCGCCGAGGCCGAGGTCGAATATGCCGACCACACCTCGCCATCGATCTATGTGAAATTCCCTTACGCTGGAGAACTGCCTGAAGGGTTCGAAGATCTGGCCGGCAAGCCGCTGTCCTTTGTCATCTGGACCACAACCCCCTGGACGATTCCCGCCAACCTGGCGGTCTGCCTGCATCCTAAACTTCCCTACGTCGCCGTTGAAACCTCGGGTGAAGTTCTGGTGTTTGCCGAGGGTCTCTACAAACAGGTGCTGGCCGAGCTTGGCATTGCCGACTACCGGGTCATCAAAACCTTCCAGGCCGAGGTCTTCGAGAAGCGCAGCTGCCGGCACCCGATCTATGATCGCGAATCCCTGATTGTGCTCGGCGACTACGTCACCCTCGAAGCGGGCACCGGCTGCGTTCATACCGCCCCCGGCCACGGCCAGGATGACTACCTGACCGGACTCAGGTACGGTCTGGAGATCTACAACCCGGTCGATGACTACGGCCGCTATCAGAAGGATCTGGAATTTTTCGGCGGCATGAAGGTCAAGGACGCCAATGCTGATGTCAGCGCCAAGCTGGCAGAGCTGGGCGCCCTGCTGAAGGAAGACAAGGTCGAACACAGCTATCCGCACTGCTGGCGCTGCAAAAAACCGATTATCTTCCGCGCCACCGAGCAATGGTTCATCTCCATGGAGGCGAACGACCTGCGCAAAAAGGCCCTGGCTCACATCAATGACGTCCAGTGGATCCCCCATTGGGGCAGGGAACGCATCTACAACATGATCGAGAATCGCCCGGACTGGTGCATCAGCCGCCAGCGCAGCTGGGGCGTGCCGATCACCGTCTTCTACTGTACCGGATGCGGCGAGGCACTGGCTGACGGCAAGATCATGCACCATGTAGCCGACCTGTTCGAGGAGACCGGCAGCGATCTCTGGTTCGAAAAGGAGGCCGCCGAACTGCTCCCAGAAGGGACGACTTGCCCGCATTGCAGCGGCGCCGATTTCCGCAAGGAAATGGACATCCTTGATGTCTGGTTCGATTCAGGCGTCTCCCATGCCGCGGTCCTCGAACAGAATGATCACCTGCAGACTCCGGCCGACCTTTACCTGGAGGGCAGCGATCAACATCGCGGCTGGTTCCACTCGAGCCTGCTCGCTTCGGTCGGCACCCGTGACACGGCTCCTTACAAGGCGGTTTTGACCCACGGTTTTGTACTCGATGAAAAGGGCCGCCCGATGTCCAAGTCGGTCGGCAACGTGGTGGCGCCGGAAAAAGTCATCAAAAAGTACGGTGCTGAAATCCTGCGCCTCTGGGTTGCCACCCAGGACTACCGCAACGATACCAGGGTCGGCGACCAGATCCTCAAGCAGGTCTCCGAGGCCTACCGCCGCA
>DAOVNV010000175.1 GCA_030630015.1 Desulfuromonadales bacterium
CCGTTAATGGCCGACCGTGCACGGCGCAGTGTGGCTCTTAACGGTTTGCAGGATCGTATTAAAGTTGTGCAGGGGGACGTTCGCGACCTGCCTTCGGAGTTGGGAGAGCAGCCTTTCGATATTGTCATTATGAACCCCCCTTATCGGGCGGCCAACACCGGCAGAATTGCCCCAAACGACGAACGTGCCTCCGCCCGCCACGAACTGGCCGGCAATTATCTTGATTTTTTGCAGGCTGCTGTTGCTTTGCTGGGTACCGGCGGCCGCGTTTTTGTGATTTTTTTAGCGGAAAGAATGGCCGAGCTTCTCAGTGAAATGCGAAACCTCAAATTGGAGCCAAAACGTCTCCGCTTGGTTCACTCGCGCCAGGGGGAGGATGCGAAGCTGGTTTTGATCGAGGGTCGGAAAAACGGCAAGCCGGGCTTGAATGTTGAGCCGCCGCTGTTTATTTACAAGGGGAAGGGCAGGGATTACACGGAAGAAGTTTTGAAGATGTATGGATAACCCAGGTACGCGGAACGCGGCACGCGGTACGAGGAAAGCAAAATCTTTTTGGCGTATCTTCTCGGATAACTTACGCGTCTCGCGCTTGCCACGCCATAGCCTTCGGCGTCAGCGGGTCACGCGTCCCGGGTTTTCAAAAGCCTGGCCTGCTTGCTCAGCATTCGCTCCAACCTGGTGCGTAATTCCGGATCGTCAATCACGGTGAGAACCTCATCAATCTGCTTTCTTTCTTCTTGATTCAGATGAACAGCTTTCCAGGCTGGTGGAACCGGTGCCTCTTCCTCCATGGGCGGCGGCACTTTCCCCCTCTTTAGAAAAATTTCCTTGATTTCGGCTTCGCCGAGCTGTTCGTTGAGCTTTTTCAGGATCTGCGGTTTCATGAGCTGCAGTTGCTGCATCCAGGCCGGCTGGTCGACACAGACTTCCAGGACCGATCCGCGGATTTTGCTCGGCCTGGCATGGGCGTCAATCTGCGGCCCGACCACCTCGTCCCAGATGATCAGGGCGCGATACTGTTGCAGCCGTTTGTCGAGGCCGAAGTTGTGCAGCAATTTTTCGAGGAGTTCCCCCGCCTGGGCCGCTTGGCGCATCGGGGGGCGTTTGCGCCTGATCAATCAAGCCTCCGTCGGTGTGCCCGCCCGCCCAGCCATTGCCCGGCAACGGCCAGAACCAGGGTGAAGGGGATCGCACGCCAGCTGATATCGTTGCTCATCCGCAGGCCGACGATAAACGGGATCGACAGGTGGATAAAAATGAACCAGCGCAGGGAGTATTTGCGCGAACCCTCACGGAAGTAACCAAGAGGGATGTTGCTGAAAAAAGCGAACAACAGGAGGCTTACCAAGCCTACCGTCAGGAATGTTTGCAAGGGGAATCCTTTCCTTTTTAATCAACTTGTTAGTTTAGACCTTGTGTTTTATGAAAGTCAATAAGAGCCGGCACGCGGAACGCGGGACGCGGTACGAGGAAGTCAAAAGCGTGAAACCGTTCTTATGACTCAGGATCAAGTGCGTCAACTGATAATGATTGAGTTTGGAATCTGATTTTCGCGTCCCTCGTTCCGCGTTCCGCGTCCCTGGATAAATTGACACATCAATTTATCCGATGTTAAACTCCAAAAGTTTTTCCGCTATTCGTAATTACCCTGTTTCGAGGCATTGCCATGGACCACAACCACCAGTTATTGCTCGATACCATCCGGCGGTTGATCCGGCGCGACGCCTTGCCGAACCTGACCAAGGTCCTTTCTAAAACCCACCCGGCCGACATCGCCCACCTGTTCCGCTATCTTGATCTCAAGGAACAGCGCCTGCTGTTCAACCTGATTGCGGAGCCGGCCATAAGTGCGGATGTCCTCTCTGAACTGGACCATGCCACCGGCGCCCACATCCTTGAACAGCTCGACAAGCACATGATTACCGAAGTCCTTCAGGAGATGGCTACCGATGACGCCGCCGATATCGTCGGTTACATGCCGGACGAGTTGGCGGATGAAATCCTCAACATCATGCATGATGAGGATTCCGAAGAAATCGAGCATCTGCTTCAATACGAAGAGGATACCGCCGGCGGCATCATGTCCCCGGATGTTTATGCCCTCGAACAGAGTTTGACCGTCAAGGAGGCTATTGCCGCCCTGCAGGAAGCCGGCGACGTGGAGATGGTTTTCTACCTCTATGTCATCAACGAGCAGGGGCAACTGGTTGGTGTTCTGTCTCTGCGACAGTTGCTGACGGTTCCACCCTCTTCCAAACTGTCCGATATCATGATTACCGACGTTTTCAGTGTCCGCACCGATATGGACCAGGAAGAGGTTGCCAGGGTGGTTGAGAAGTATAATATCCTGGCCGTCCCGGTCGTGGGCGACAACAACCGTTTGATGGGTATCATCACCGTTGATGACATCATTGACGTCCTGCGCCAGGAAGCAACCGAGGATATTTACAAGATGGCCGGCGCCAGCGATGAAGAGCTGCTCTACGGCTACAAGTCTTTCAAGATTGCCCGACTACGGCTGCCCTGGTTGCTGGTCAATCTGTTCGGCGGGGTGATGACCGGTTACCTGATGTGGCGCTTCAAAATGACGCTCAAGGAAGTGATCGCCCTGATTTCCTTCATCCCGGTCATCACCGGCATGGGGGGCAATGTTGGCGGACAGTCAGCAACCATCATGGTGCGCGGCTTTGCCACCGGGCGGATTGACTTCACGATGCTGCGCCAAGTGTTTTTCAAGGAAGTGCGGGTTGGCTTGATTATGGGGAGTGTCTGCGGTCTGACCGTTGGCCTGGTTGCCTGGGGCTGGCACGGCAATCCCTATCTCGGTGTAGTCGTTGGCCTGGCGATGGTGGTCGCCATGGTGGTCGCCTCGTCGATGGGGGTGATTGCGCCGGCGGCTTTCAAGAAGCTGGGTATTGATCCTGCGATCGCATCGACTCCCTTCGTGCAGACCGCCAACGACATCACCGGCATCCTTATCTACTTTGCCTTGGCGACGACATTTCTAACTTTACTGAAATAGCGCTCTTTGAGCGCTATTTCAATAAAGTCCGGGACGCGGAACCCACCGACGCCTAAGACTATGGCGTGGCAAGCGCGGGACGAGGGACGCGATATGCAAAATCTAAAGCTTCCGACCAGGTGTAGACAATTTACGGACTGCCTGTTCCATATCCTTTTGGGTGAATTAGATTTCCGCGTCCCGCGTCCCGCGTCCCGCGTTCCTGGTTTTTCATCCCGCGTCCCATGAAGTTAATTATTTCCCCAGCCATCGTCCTGCACCACACCAACTACGGTGAAGCCGATCGTATCGTAACCCTGCTGACTCCCGATTATGGGCGGATCAAAGGGTTTGCCCGCAGTGCTCGTAAGAGCCGCAAGCGTTTCGGTGCGTCCCTGGAGATGTTTGCCGAGGTGATTCTGCACTGGACCCAACGTCCGGGCAGCGATCTGGCCAGCTTGCGTGAAGCCGAACTGGTACGTTTGCGAACGGGGTTGAGGCGGGACTTGGAGACGCTTGCCCTGGCGGGGTACGGCTGTGAATTGACCGGAGCGCTTTTCGACGATACGGTCGGAGCGGCTGAAACATTTACCCTGCTGCAGGCCTTTCTAGACCATCTGGATGATGAAGGCTTTTCTGCCGAGGCCAGGCTTCTTCTGGAGATGCGCCTGCTTTCCCAGGCCGGTTACGTTCCCCATCTGCAGCACTGTGCTTTGTGTAACGCCGCCCTGCCTTCAGGACCCGTCGGGTTTTCCGCCATGCGCGGCGGCAGCCTTTGCAACGCCTGCGGTGGCCGTGCTGCCGATCTTCACATCGACCGCATGACGCTCGGCACGCTGGGTCGAATTCTGCAGACGCCAGTTGATCGTTTTGACGGTTTTCGGTTGAGTCCGCTCTCACGGTCCGAGGGCCTGGCTGTTGCAGCCGATGCCCTGCAATGTCATTTACCTGGGCCGCTTAAAAGCCAATCTTTTATGATAGATCTGAACTTGAACCTTTAATCTCCATCTGGAAACTTCAGGCTTGATAAATAACGGTTTTCACCGCCCATTTTCTTGACAGGGGGGGTATGCCGAGCTAAGATGCTGTGCTTTTCTGAAGTGCATGCTCCTTCTTTTTCAGGCTCGTTTAACCGGGTTCATTCTGGCTAAAAAGCAAGGTCAAATTGACGGTCTTGGAGCCTTTGTGGCTCAGACTTTAAATAATCTGACGGGTATATCGTCTAGGAGGCATAGTGACTTTTCAGGAACTGATCATGGCCCTGCAATCCTATTGGGCCAATCACGGCTGCATTCTCCAGCAGCCCTACGACCTTGAAAAGGGTGCCGGGACTTTTCACCCGGCGACCTTTCTGCGCTCCCTCGGCCCGGAACCATGGAATGTGGCCTACGTTGAGCCGTCTCGTCGTCCAACCGACGGCCGCTACGGCGAAAACCCCAACCGCCTGCAGTATTATTACCAGTTCCAGGTAATTCTCAAGCCATCTCCCATGAACATCCAGGAGCTTTATCTTGATTCTCTGAAAAGCTTCGGGATCGATGCAGCCAAGCACGATATCCGGTTTGTCGAAGACGACTGGGAATCGCCGACTCTCGGTGCCTGGGGGCTCGGCTGGGAAGTCTGGCTCGACGGGATGGAAATTACCCAGTTCACCTACTTTCAGCAATGCGGAGGCATCGACCTCAAACCGATTCCCGGTGAACTGACTTACGGCATTGAGCGGATTGCCATGTATATCCAGGGCGTCGATAATGTCTATGATCTCGATTGGGGCGGCGGCCTGAAATATGGTGATGTGCATCATCAGACCGAGGTGGAATTTTCGACCTATAATTTCGAAGAGGCTGACACCGGCATGATGTTGCAGTTGTTCGACATGTTCGAAAAGGAATGTATCCGCCTGGTGGAAAAGGAACTGGTCTTTCCCGCTTACGACTACGTGTTGAAGTGTTCCCATTCGTTCAACATGCTGGATGCCCGCGGCGCAATTTCCGTGACCGAGCGGGCCCACTATATCGGACGGGTGCGCAACCTGTCGCGGTTGTGCGCCGAGGCCTATGTCGCGCAGCGCGAGAAGATGGGTTTTCCGTTGCTGAAGAAATAATTTCGTAGGGGCACGGCATGCCGTGC
>DAOVNV010000149.1 GCA_030630015.1 Desulfuromonadales bacterium
CAAAATTGGCGTCGGGCATGGCCAGTTGCCGGAGAAAGCTCTCGAGCAGGTGATGCTTGCCTTCATTGAGGGGCGGACCAACCTGCTGGTCTGTACGACGATTATCGAGAACGGCCTCGATATCGCCCGGGCAAATACGATCCTCATCAATCGGGCGGACTGCTTTGGTCTGGCCCAGCTTTACCAGCTGCGCGGCAGGGTCGGCCGGTCGTACCCGCGAGCCTATGCCTACCTGATGATCCCCGGCGAAGGGAACCTGACCCGTGACGCCCGGGAACGGCTCAAGGTGCTCCAGGAGCAGACCGAACTGGGCGCCGGCTTCCGGATCGCCAGGCATGATCTGGAGTTGCGGGGGGCCGGTGACCTGCTGGGTTCACGGCAGGCCGGACAGATTGCGGCGATCGGTTTCGAAATGTACACGGAACTTCTCGAGGAGACGCTGCAGGAACTAAAAGGGCAAAAACTTGAAGATCGCATCGACCCGGAAATCCGGCTGGGGCTTTCTGCCTTTCTGCCCGAAACTTACGTAGCCGACCCGAACCAGCGTCTGGTGCTTTATCGCAAAATGGCCGGTGCACAGCATGAAGATGACATCTACACACTCATCGATGAGCTGCAGGATCGTTATGGCGATATTCCGGAATCGGCCCGGTTGCTTCTCGAAGTTATGAAGCTGAGAACCTGGATGAAGCAGTTGCGCGTCGAGCAGCTTGAATATGTCGGGCACAACCTGGTTTTCAGCTTCCCGGCAACGACGCGGGTGACCCCCGAACAGATTCTGGCTCTGCTCGAAGATGCGTCCCGTTACCATTTCAGCCCCGACTACCGTCTCAGTGTCAAGGTGGGGCGCCTTGAGCCGCAAACCCTGCTTGCCGAGGCCAAAAAGGAATTGCAAGGTTTTTGCGGGCTGTGATAGTTTGAGCAATCCTGGTCGAATTACCCTTGGCAGCTGCAATCCCGGGCAGCCGTCGGATGTATTGACATCCTTCGCTATGACAGGCTCCGGACACAAGCATCCTTCGCGATGACAGGCTCCGGACACAAGTAGCTAGCTCATTAACGGTCCGACAGCCTCCTGGCAAAATATGATGATTTTGACACGAACGTTTCGATACCTTTCACTGTTGCTTCTGGTCCTCTTGTTTGCGGCAGGCTGCAATTCAGAGCTGACTTCCAAGGTCCAGTCTTTTATACAGATCAACGATCGACAGCTTTCCAAGGCGGAGTTTGATGCCGCTTTTGCCGGGATGTTGCAGTCGGACCAACCGCTGAGTGACGAGGAACGCCTTGGCCTGCAACGGTCTTTCCTGGTGCAGCTGATTGATCGCGAACTGATTTTCCTCGAGGCGCGGCGTCTGGCGATTGATGTAACGCCAGAGGAGTTGACTGCTGCATTGCAGGGCTACTTTGATGACTATCCTGATGACAGCTTCAAAGCGATGCTGCAGGAGCGCGGCATGACCATGGCCTCCTGGCAGGCTGAGCTCAAGGAGAGCCTGATCATGGAGAAGCTGCTCCATGAAACGGTTTATGCCAGGGTGACGGTCGTGGATGTGGAAGTCGAGACATATTATAAAGACAACCGGGAAGATTTTGACCGGCCGGCGCAGGTCCGTGCCAGACAGATTGTCGTCGCTGATGAAGCTGAAGGGCGCAGGGTGCTTGGTTTGCTGCGCCAGGGACAGTCCTTTGAGACTGTCGCCCGCAAGCATTCTCTTTCGCCTGATGCCCAGCAAGGCGGTGATCTCGGTTTTTTCGGCAGGGGCCAGATGCCTGCGGAATTTGACGATGCCGTTTTTGCTTTGCCGGTCGGGCGACTCAGCGACCTGGTCAAGAGCGAGTACGGTTTTCACATCTTCCTGGTCGAGAAAAAACGTGCTGCGGCACGACTCAGCCAGAAGGAAGCCGACAGGGAAATTCGCCGCATCCTGGAATCGCACAAGCAGGAAGAGGCTTACCAGGGCTGGCTGCAGGACCTACGGAGCCGCGCGACAATCGAAGTGGACTGGAATCAGCTAGAAAAGTAGTCCTGTTGCAGACAGGACCTGAATCAGCAAGGATGAATTTATGAAACGGACCCTATTGATCATTTTGGTGTGGCTGCTGGTTGGAGCAACCTCGGCTCAGGCTGCCGTAATCAGCCGGATTGCCGCCGTCGTCAATGATGACATCATCACCACTCATCAGCTGGATCTGGCTCTCCAAACGGAACTGAGCCGGATGAACGCCAACCCGACTCCTGCTCAGCTGGGTGCTTTGCGCAAGGAATTGCTGTCGCGCCTGATTGAAGAGTCACTGGTTCAACAGCGCATTGTGGCTCTCAAATTGACAGTGTCCGAAAATGAAATTGAGATGGCCATTCAGGATGTGCAGAGACAGAATCAGTTGACCCGCGAGGATCTCGAAGAGGCGATCCTGGCTCAGGGCATGGCCTTTGAAGATTATCGGGAAAACCTGCGCAAGCAGATTCTGCGCTACAAGCTCATGAGCGTGGAAGTTCGCCGCAAAATAGATGTTTCCGAAGGGGAAATCAGGGACTACTATCGCGCCCACCTGGATGAATATCGCATAGAGCAGGAGGTCACCTTGAGCGCCGTGACCTTTCCGATCTCCGAGCGGGCAGGAATGGCTGAACGCGATGCGATCCGCAAAGCGGCCCAGATTGCAGGAGACATGCTGAAGGAAGGCCAGGATCTGGGGGATGTGGCTGCCAAGTTCAGCAGCGATTATGGGGCGGAAGCCAGTTCGCTCGGCACCGTTGCCCCCGAGTCCCTTGATCCGGAGTTCATTACCGCAATTGCGGGGGTGGAGCCTGGCGGGTTTGGCCCTCTGGTCGAGAAGCCGGCCGCCTTTATCCTGCTGCGGGTCGATGAGAGGCAGGACAGCGGCTTGCGCCAGTATTACTCGGTCGAGGAAGAGATTCGTCAGCACCTGATAGAGCAGAAAACCGATGTCCGGATCAAGCAGTGGACCAAGGGGCTCAAACAAAGAGCGTTTATCGATATCCGGATTTGATTTTTGAAAAGACGTAAAACAGCAAAGGCCCACCCTTGTGCAAGGGTGGGCCTTTGTCGTTCGACTAACCGTTTGTCGCCTAGCTGTCCGCGGCGGCGTGAAGATTTTCGAAGTACGCCTGGTAAACCTGGCGATCCTCCTCACTGAACTCCACAAACATCACACCGGTATTGCAAAGTTCGTCATCCACGGGCTCGGAGTGGACGACCTGGCCGACCAGCTTGACAAGCGTGTTGTTCAGGCCGAGCGTGATGCGCAGCTTTTGGCCGGAGTCGAAAAACTGACCGGTTTCCAGCAGGAGCCCGGTGCCGCTGATATTCACAGTTCGCGCCATCCCCATGCCTTCAACAGCCCCCTCCGGGGAGAGGATGTCATACTCCAGGAGATTCAGGGTCGTGTGGCGCTGCGCCTGGCGTCTTTCAAAAAGGTCGTCGTTCATATTTTCTCCTTTTCGACAGGCTACTAGAGCAGTCTGTCAAACCAGAGAAGTATAACTGGTTTCAATTAAAATTGAAAATAGATTTCCTGTGTGTAACTGTCGATCAGATTCTAGTGACCGCGAATCGTATTGAGGAAGAACTTGTTGCTGGTTTATACTAAACTTTTGGCCGGAACGGCAAAAGGTAATGCTCTTTCGGGGTTGGCAGGATTTTGTGCTGACGCCGGCTGGCCACTGACGTTTGGAAGGCCTTCTGCTGGAGGTGAAAATGCAGCAGCCATTAATCATAACCATGGGCGACCCTTCGGGGATCGGTCCGGAAATCATCGTCAAGGCCATTGGCAGCGGAGCCCTGGAGACCCTTGCGTATCCGCTGGTGGTTGCAGGAGATGCGCAGCTCCTGTTGAGAGCGGCTGAGACCTGTGGGTTCAAGGCGTATCTGTCCGGGGCCGAACCGGCCGAAGGCTCTGTTGATCTGGTTCTGGATAACATGATCATCAAGGTCCGGACTTTGTCTGATCTTGTTCCGGAACGGGTCGCCTATGGCCGGTCCAACGCCGCCGCCGGACGCGCCATGGCTGACTACATCGAATGGGCTTGCAGTGAGTGCCTGGCCGGCAGGGCGTCGGGCATGGTGACGGCCCCGATCAACAAGGAGGTGCTGCAGGGCACCGGCCTTCCCTACCCGGGACATACCGAGTTGCTGACGGCGCGCTGCGGCGTGAAGGATTCGGTGATGATGCTGGCGGGCGAGCGTCTCCGGGTCTGCCTGGTGACCACCCATTGTGCTTACCGAGAGGTTCCCGAGAGGCTGTCCACGGAGCGCATCCTGACCACTTTGAAAATTGTCGATTCAGATCTGAAACACAACTTTGCCTGTCAACAGCCTCGCCTTGCAGTTCTGGCTCTCAATCCTCATGCCGGCGAGGGTGGTCTGTTCGGTGATGAAGAAACACGCCTGATTGCCCCGGCCATTTTGGCGGCACAAGCCGAAGGCATTGATGCTAGCGGTCCGCATAGTGCCGACACCCTGTTCTGGTTCGCTGCGCGCGGCGACTACGATGCGGTGATCTGCATGTACCATGACCAAGGGCTGATCCCCCTCAAACTGTTGCATTTCGAGGATGGTGTCAACGTCACGCTCGGTTTGCCGATTATCCGCACCTCGGTGGATCACGGTACGGCCTACGACCTGGCCGGAACCGGCCGGGCAAACCCTGCTAGTCTGATTGCCGCAGTCAGGATGGCGGCCCAAATGGCGACCGAAAAGTGCTGAGCGATGAGTACTGAGTAAAGGCTCCGTTTCGAAAGACTTAAACTCATCGCTCATCGCCTAGCACTCAGCACTTGAGAGTTCCTATGGTTGATAAAATCATCATAAAACGTGCCTGCGAGCACAACCTGAAATGTATCGACGTCGAAATTCCGCGCGATAAACTGGTCGTCATTACCGGCGTCTCCGGGTCTGGCAAAAGCACTCTGGCGTTTGACACCATCTACGCCGAGGGGCAGCGACGCTACGTCGAAAGCCTTTCTGCTTATGCGCGGCAGTTCCTCGAGCAGATGAACAAGCCGGATGTTGAAAGCATCGAGGGCCTGTCCCCGGCGATTTCCATCGAGCAGAAGACCACCTCGAAGAACCCCCGTTCCACGGTCGGAACGGTGACCGAAATTTACGATTATCTGCGCTTGCTGTTCGCCCGGGTCGGGCGGGTGCACTGCCCGCAATGCGGCCGTGAGATTGCGTCCCAAACGGTTGAACAGATGGTCGACCGGGTGCTGATGACTCCGGCAGGCAGCCGCCTGCTGGTGCTGGCCCCCATTGTGCGCGGCAGGAAGGGCGAGTATCGCAAAGAACTGCGCCAGCTTCAGGCGGACGGGTTCGTCCGGGTCCGGGTCGACGGCACCATGTACGAATTGGGGGAAGAGATCCCCCTGGACAAGAACAAAAAACACAGCATCGAAATCGTCGTCGACCGTCTGGTGCTCAAGGAGGGCATTGCCGGTCGGCTGACCGATTCCCTGGAAACAGCTCTGCGTCTGGCCGACGGCATCGTACGGGTTGATGTTCTGGATGGGGAAAGCCGCCTGTTTTCGGAACAGCATGCCTGCGTCGAATGCGGGATCTCCTTGCCGGAGATCGCCCCACGGATGTTTTCTTTCAACAGCCCTTACGGGGCCTGCGCCGACTGTTCAGGCTTGGGTACACGCATGTATTTTGATGCCGACATGGTCGTGCCCAATCGGGAGCTGTCATTGCGCGAGGGGGCCATCGTGCCCTGGTCGACCCGCACCGGCTTCTATTATCTGCAGGTCCTCGAAGCCCTCTCCGATCATTACGGTTTCGACATCCGCACACCTTTTGACCAGTTGCCGGAGCGGGTCCAGCATATTCTGTTATATGGCTCCGGCAAGGAGCAGGTCCGGTTTTTTTACGACCAGGGCCATCGTCGGCATTTTTACGAGAAACCTTTTGAAGGCGTGATTCCCAATCTCGAACGCCGCATGCGGGAAACCGATTCCGATGCGACCCGTGAAAAACTCGAGCCGTTCATGAACGTGATGCCCTGCCCGACCTGCGACGGAGCGCGGCTGAAAAAGGAATCGTTGTGCGTCAGGATCGGAGGGTTGGATATTCAGGAAGTTTGCGCCCAGAGCGTGACCGAGGCGGCGCGGTTTTTTGCCGAACTGGAACTTTCCGAAAAGGAGGCGGAGATTGCCCGCCGGGTTCTCAAGGAAATCC
>DAOVNV010000227.1 GCA_030630015.1 Desulfuromonadales bacterium
GACCGTACATGCCCGCATGCTGGCCAAACAGGACATCATCGAAGAATCGGAAATGACGACCATAGTCGAAGGGCTCGCGGAGATTCTCGAGGAGATCGAGCGGGGCGACTTCGCCTTTTCTGTCGCCCGCGAGGATATTCACATGAACATTGAGGCGCGCCTGATTGAGAAGGTCGGACCCGTGGGGGGCAAACTGCACACGGCCAGATCACGCAATGACCAGGTTGCTCTTGATGTACGTCTCTACCTGCGCGACGAACTGGAGGCCATCAACGCAGCACTTCTCCGTCTGAAAAGTGCGCTCCTTGACCAGGCTGAACAAAATCTCGATGTGATCATGCCCGGCTTCACCCATCTGCAGACAGCACAACCGGTGCTGTTCGCCCACCACATACTTGCCTACTTCGAGATGTTCAGCCGGGATGCCGAACGGCTGCTTGATCTGCGCAAGCGGGTCAACATCCTGCCGCTCGGCGCGGGAGCCCTGGCCGGCACGACCTTTCCGATCGACCGGGAATGGGTTGCCGAACAACTCGGCTTCGACGGCGTGACCCGCAACAGCCTCGACTCGGTCTCTGACCGGGATTTTGCCATCGAATTCTGCAGTGCCGCCAGCCTGCTGATGATGCACCTGTCGCGTCTGTCCGAGGAACTGATCCTCTGGTCGAGCGCCGAATTCAACTTCATCGAACTCTCCGATGCTTTCTGCACCGGCAGCTCGATTATGCCGCAGAAAAAAAATCCCGACGTGCCGGAACTGGTGCGCGGCAAGTCTGGCCGAGTCTACGGCAATCTGGTCAGTCTTTTGACCCTGATGAAGGCCCTGCCCCTGGCCTACAATAAGGACATGCAGGAAGACAAGGAGCCGCTCTTCGACACCATCGACACGGTACGCGGCAGCCTGAAGGTTTTTGCAGAGATGATTGCCGACATGCAGATCAACGTTGGCAAGATGCGGGAAGCAGCCGGCCGGGGATTCTCCACCGCCACCGACGTGGCTGACTACCTGGTGCGCAAGGGGCTGCCCTTTCGCCAAGCCCATGAAGTGGTCGGCAAAACCGTCCGCTACTGCGTGGAAAACAATAAAGATATTCCGGAATTGAGCCTGGACGAATTCCGACAGTTTTCAGAGCAGATAGAAGCCGACATCTACGACTTCGTCACGCTGGATGCCTCGGTAAACTCCCGCAAGGCAACCGGCGGCACCGCCCGTGAAGCCGTTGAACGTGAAATCGCGCGGGCCCGACAGGATCTTTCACAGTGAACACCGGCCCCATCGGAAAGATGACCATGAAGATTTTCGCACTTCGAGCCTCGCGCCTCGCGCCTCTTGCCTTTATCCTGCTGATGACGATGACCGCCTGCGGGAAAAAAGGCCCGGTGCAGCCCTTGCTTGGTTCCTTGCCGGCGGCGCCCCAGAAACTGCTGATCCACCAGCAGGGAGAGAGTTTTCTCATCTCCTGGAACATGCCAGCCAACAACCAGGATGGATCAGATGCCGAAGATATCGGCGGCTTCCGCATCTACCGCAGCGAATATGCAGTCACCGAGGGTTGTCCCACCTGTCGTGAGCCCAAGCAGCTGGTTGCAAAAATAGACCTGAAATATCCCGTTGCACAGCAAGTCAAGCAGCGCTTCTACTGGCGGGACCTGCAGGTCACTGAGGGCAGCGGTTATCGTTACCGGATCGTATCGGCTACTGTCGGAGGCCAGGAGGGGACAGCATCGATGGCGCATCGAGACTGGATGGCCCCGCCCCAGCCACCGGAGCAATTCCAGGTCCATGCCGGCAAGGGGCAGGCTTTACTGAACTGGCTGCCTCCTGCGCAGCTGCCAGACAAAGCGGTTCTGGTCGGCTACAATCTCTACCGGCGCCCGATCGACAGACAGTTTTCCATCGTCCCACTGAATTCGAAACCGCTGAAAACCCCAAAAGTTACCGACCGTTCCCTGGAAAAAGGACGGCCCTACGAATACCAGGTCAGCACCCTGGTCCTGGTTGACAAAGCCCTGCTGGAAAGTGCGCCTACAGACGTTGTCCAGGTGACCCTGCAAACATCTGAATAATCAGGCGATACAGGGTTTACAATCACCGACTGCTGTGTTAGGTAGGAAGTTTCCCTTGCCTGTTAATGAGACACAGGATTTAGGGTCGGAAGATCGGCCCATTTAAAGTTTTTCCCGGAAGGAGAATACCATGTTCAGCGGATCCATGGTCGCTATCGTGACACCCTTCGATAGCCAGGGTAATTTTGCCGAAGAGACCTATCGTCAACTGATCGATTTCCAGATCGAGGGCGGAACCGACGTTATCGTCCCCTGCGGGACGACTGGGGAGTCAGCCACTCTCGATTTTGACGAACATGAGTACGTCATCAAGGTTTGCATCGACCAGGTCAACAAACGCATTCCGGTCATTGCCGGAACCGGTGCCAACAACACCGCCGAAGCAATCCACCTCTCTAAAAATGCCAAGGCGATGGGTGCAGACGGGCTCCTGCTGGTCTGTCCCTACTACAACAAGCCCTCACAGGAAGGCATCTTCCAGCATTACAAAAGTCTTGCTGGAGCGGTTGCGCTGCCGCAAATCCTTTATAATGTCCCCGGACGCACCGGGGTCAACATGACGGCTGACACCACGGCCCGACTTGCCGAATTCGACAATATTGTCGCGATCAAGGAAGCTTCGGGCAGCCTGACCCAGGTCAGCGAAATCCTCGCCAAAGCCGGTGACAGGATTGATGTCATCTCGGGCGACGATTTTCTGACTTTTCCAATGATGGCCTGCGGGGCCAAGGGTGTGATTTCAGTCTCTGCCAACGTCATCCCGGACCGGGTCAAAGAGATGGTTCAGGCGACGATGAACTGCGACTATGCGACCGCGCGCAAACTCCACCTGGCGCTGCTCGAATTCCATACCGCCATGTTCATCGAGTCGAATCCGGTGCCGGTCAAAACCAGCCTGGCCCTGCTCGGCATGATTGAGGCCAATGTGCGTCTGCCACTGGTCGGCATGCAGGATGCGACCCTGGAAAAGCTTAAAAAAGTCCTCCAAAATTACAAGGTTATTTAATTGTAACTATTCAGCTGTCAGACTAACCGCACAGCATGTGGGCTATAGCTGTTGCTTGCGGGAAGTTAAGTGACAACATTGGACGCAGGCAATGGCTGTAGTCCACATGCCCTCGCTGAGTCTGAATAGTTACCTTTAATTTTCTGTCGGTGCGATCCGACTGGGATATGAGGTGCACATGATCAAAGTAGCTGTAACCGGCGCTGCCGGCCGCATGGGCCGGCGTATCATCACCTTGGTGACCGAAGCCGAAAACCTGACCGTAGCAGGTGCACTCGAGA